>NZ_JAMYPB010000078.1:0-16643 GCF_040320135.1 Mesorhizobium sp. M0772
GCCCCGCGCCCCCCCCCCCCCGCCCGCGGCGCGGGGCGGTGCGCCGGGCCCCCGCCCCGCGGGCGCGCCCGCCCCGCCCCCCACGGAGTGGATGTCGACCCTTGGGGCGCAAGGCGAGGTGATGTTTGCCCCTATTGCCCTTCCTATGTCCGTTCGCGGCGGTTGCCAGGTGGTTCCCCCACTCCGTCTCGGCTTCGCCGAGCCACCTCTCCCCCCTCCGGAGGGAGAGGAAGGGCGCCAAGGTCTCGAACGCTTTGGAGAACGTTCACTCAGCGACCGCATCATGCTAACCACCCTCCATGGCGCAGAAAAAAGGATACGAGGTCGATTCGTGGCTGGCGAAGCCTGACGCGCGCATATCGATCGTCCTGCTTTACGGTCCCGACCGCGGCTTGGTCGCCGAGCGGGCCAAAGCCTTTGCCGCGAAAACCGGCCTGTCGCTCGACGATCCGTTCTCAGTCGTCCGGCTCGATGGCGCGGAGGTCGATCGCGACCAGGGCCGGCTGCTCGACGAAGCCCGCACCGTGCCGATGTTCTCCGACCGGCGGCTTCTGTGGGTGCGAAATGCCAGCGGCCAGAAGGCCCTGGCCGACGACGTCAAGGCGCTGACCGCGGAGCCCGCGCGCGACGCCATCATTCTCATCGAGGCCGGCGACCTGAAAAAGGGCGTCGGACTGCGCGCGATCGTCGAGGCCGCCGACACCGCCATGGCGCTGCCTTGCTACGCCGATGAAGCCCGCGACATCGACAGCGTCATCGACGACGAGTTGCGCAAGGCCGGCATGTCGATGGCGCTCGACGCACGCCAGGCGCTGCGCCGCAATCTCGGCGGCGACCGGTTGGCCTCACGCGGTGAGATCGAAAAACTGGTGCTTTATGCCCACGGCCAGAAGGACATCAGCCTCGACGACGTAAGGGCGATGTCCGGCGACGTCTCCGGCGCCTCCTTCGACGACGCGGTCGATGCTGTGCTGGAGGGCAGGATCGGTGACTTCGACACCGCCTTCACCCGCCACTGCCTGTCCGGCGGCCATCCTTTCCTGGTACTGTCCTCGGCGATGCGGCAGCTGCAGCAGCTTCAGGTCATGCGCGGCCAGATGGACACCGCCGGCCGCAACGCCGCCTCGGCAGTGGCCGGCGCCCGTCCGCCGGTGTTTTTCTCGCGGCGCAAGCTGGTGGAGAAGGCGCTGGAGCGCTGGAACGTCGAGGCGCTCAGCCGCGCGCTGAACCGGCTGCAATCGGCCGTGCTGCAGACCAGGCGCAGGCCGGATTTGTCGGAAGCGCTGGCGCGGCAGGCGCTGCTCGGCATTGCGGTGGAGAGCGCGAGGCTGGCGCAGCGGTGATCTCTCCCCTTGAGGGGGAGATGTCGCCAAAGGCGACAGAGGGGGTCGCGGCGCGTGGAGCGCTGGCGCCTTTCGCAACGACAAACGAGGTCGGCGCTTGATGGGAGACGACCCCTTCTGGCCTGCCGGCCATCTCCCCCAGGGGGGAGATCAGCAGTTCGATCCCTTCGGCAATCGCCAATAAAAAAGAAGGGCCGGCAACCGCCAAGCCCTTTCTTCATCCTAAGCCAGAACTTCATTCGCCGGCTAAATATGGCGCAGCCCCAACCCTCTACCGCTCATCCTTCAACCGCCGGCATAGCTCGTCGAGCTGCTCCAGACTGCGGTAGTCCACGCGGATCGCGCCGCCTTTGCCCTTGTGCTCGATGGTCACGATCATGCCGATCGTGTTGGTCATCAGCCTTTCCAGCGCCAGCGTGTCGGCATCCTTGCCCGATGCGCCGTGTGCTGGTTTTGCCTTGGGCGGCGTGCCGCCCGCCGGCATCTGCGCCAGCGCCTCAGCCTGGCGCACCGAAAGCCCTTCTTCGACGATCTGCTTGGCTAGCCCGGCGGGATCCTGCGCCGTCACCAGCGTCCGGGCATGGCCGGCCGACAGCACGCCGTCGACCAGCATGTCGCGGATTACGTCGGGCAGCTTCAACAGCCTGAGCGTGTTGGCGACGTGGCTGCGGCTCTTGCCGATGACATTGCCGAGGTCGGCCTGTGTGTAGCCGTGGTCGTCGATCAACTGCTGGTAGCCGAGCGCCTCCTCGACCGGGTTGAGATCGGTGCGCTGGACGTTTTCTATGATCGCCAGTTCCAGCGCTGTGCGGTCGTTGACGTCGCGCACGATGATCGGGATCTCGGTCAGCCCGGCGCGCTGCGCCGCCCGCCAGCGGCGCTCGCCGGCGATGATCTCGTAGCGCCCGGCCTGCGTCGGCGAAGGCCGCGCCACTACCGGCTGCACGACGCCATGTTCGCGGATCGATTGCGCGAGATCCGTCAGATCGGCGTCGCCGAAATGCCGGCGCGGGTTTTTCGGGTTCGGGCTCAGAAACTCGATCGGCACCTTGCCGTCGGCATTCAGGCCTGGCTTTTCGGCCGCTGCCACCGGGCGGTCGATCTCCCCGATCAGCGCCGCCAGTCCACGCCCCAGTCTCTTTCTCGAAAGGTCTTCGCTCATCTCAATTCCAGATTCTTGATCGTTTCGGTGCCGGATCGCTTTGTTTATCGACCCTGCCTAATCATGCAGCGCGCAATTTTCGCTCGCGGCGGATCACTTCGGATGCCAATTGCAGATAGGCTTGGCTGCCGGAGCATTTCAGGTCATAGAGGATCGCCGGCTTGCCATAGGAGGGCGCCTCGGACACTCGCACATTCCTAGGAATGATGGTCTCGTAGACCTTGTCGCCCATATGTGCCCGCACGTCCTGCACCACCTGGTTGGCGAGGTTGTTGCGGCCGTCATACATGGTCAGCACGATGCCCTGGATGATCAAGTCCGGATTGATCGAACGGCGCACCTGCTCCACCGTTTCCAGGAGTTGGCTTAGCCCTTCCAGCGCGAAGAACTCGCACTGCAGCGGCACAAGAACAGAATCGGCTGCCGCCATTGAATTCAAAGTCAAAAGGTTGAGCGAGGGCGGGCAGTCGATCAGCACATAGCCGAACGGCGCACCGCGCTCGGTGGCGGCGCGCAGCGCGTTGCGCAGCTTAAGCACGCGATCCGGCGCCGAGGCGATTTCCATCTCGATGCCGAGCAGATCGAGCGTCGACGGCACGATCGACAGGCCGGGCACCGCCGTTGGAATGGCGGCCTCTTCCAGGCCGAGTTCGCCGGTCAGCACATCGTAGGAGGAGACGGTGCGGTCCTTGCGGTCGATACCGAGACCCGTCGAGGCATTGCCTTGCGGGTCGAGATCGACGATCAGCACCTTTTCGCCGATCGCGGCCAGCGCCGTGGCCAGATTGATGGCGGTGGTAGTCTTGCCGACGCCGCCCTTCTGGTTGGCGACGGTGATGATGCGAGGTCCGGTTTTCATGGGTCCGTGCCAGGTATTCATGTGGGCCAGGTATTCATTGCGTCGCCAAGGTTGCGAAGGAGAGCTTACGCCGTCCGCAGATCGGTCACTTCGAGGATGACGCCATGGGCGTCGGTCATGCTCGGATGTTCTACCAGATCGAAAGCCCAGCGGTGAGTGCTTTCTTCCACCTCGGAGCGGTAATCCCGGCCTTTGTGGAACAGCGCCCGCGATCCCTTGGTCAACCACGGCGCCGACAGATCGAGCAGCGCCGGCAGCGGGGCAAGCGCCCGCGCCGTGATGATTTCCGGTGCGGAAACAAGCGCATAGCTGTCGTCGATGCGCCGGGCGACGACCCGTGCCGGCAAACCGAACTGGCCAATGACCGCCTGCAAAAACGATGCTTTCTTGCGGTTGCTCTCAACCAGATCGATCGACGCGCCGTCACGCTCGCCCAGCAGGAAGGCCATTACCAGGCCCGGAAAACCGCCGCCCGAACCGAGATCGGCCCAGCGTTTGGCCTGGGGGGCGATTCGGGCCAGCTGCGCGCTGTCCAGAATATGGCGGCCCCAGACATCGTCCAGCGTCGACGGCGCGGCCAGATTGATGCTGCGGTTCCATTTCAGGAACAACTGTTCGAACGTCACCAACCGATCGAATGTTTCACGTGAAACCGGTCCCGCGGCCTCTTGCAGGCTCGCCCGTGAGGCAGCGCTCACGCAACGGCCCTTTGGGCGGCCAATTCGGCGTTGCGGACGTGCGCGACGATGATGGCCAGCGCCGCCGGCGTCATGCCTTCCATACGCTGCGCGTCAGCGATCGACCGGGGCTGACGCGTTAGCATCTTCTGCTTCAGCTCATTGGACAGGCCAGGAACATCGGCGAAATCCACCGACGCCGGGATCAGCCGGCTTTCCTCGCGGCGGATCTGTCCGACATCCGCCTGCTGGCGATCAAGGTAAACCGAATATTTCGCTTCCGTTTCGAGCCGCTCAGCGGTTTTGACGTCGATTGCGCCAAAGGCCGGCGCAACACGGGCCAGCCAGGCTATATCGACGCCGGGATGAGCGAGCAATTCATAAGCGGAGCGGCGCACGCCGTCCCTGTTGATCTCCAGCCCATGCCGCGCCGCTTCGTTGGGCGTCATCGTCGTCGCAACTGCGAGTTCGCGCGCCCTATCAAGATCCTGTGTGACTTGATTGAACCGCTGCATCCGCTCCGGCGACACGATACCAAGCCGATTTGCCAGAGGCGTAAGCCTTTCATCGGCATTGTCGGCGCGCAGCGATAGGCGAAACTCCGCCCGCGAAGTGAACATGCGGTAGGGCTCGGCAATGCCGCGGCTGGTGAGGTCGTCCACCATCACACCGATATAGGCTTCGGTGCGGCTGAGCACGATTTGGTCGTCGGCCGCCGCCTTGCGCGCGGCGTTGAGCCCGGCGAGCAGGCCCTGCGCTCCGGCTTCTTCATAACCGGTGGTGCCGTTGATCTGACCGGCTAGGAAAAGCCCCGCAATACGTTTGGCCTCAAGCGTCGGCTCCAACTCGCGCGGATCGACATGGTCGTATTCGATGGCGTAGCCGGGCTGCAGCATGGTCGCCCGCAATAGCCCGGGTATAGTTTTGAGAATGTCGAGTTGCACATCCTCGGGCAGGGAGGTCGAAATGCCATTGGGGTAGACCGTGTCGTCGTCCAACCCTTCCGGCTCGAGGAAAATCTGGTGGCCTTCGCGATCGCCGAACTTGACGATCTTGTCTTCGATCGACGGGCAATAGCGTGGTCCGACCCCCTCTATCGAGCCGGAATACATGGCGGAGCGGCCGAGATTGGCGCGGATCAGCTCGTGCGTCGCCGGTGTCGTACGCGTGATGCCGCAATGGATTTGCGGATTCTTGATTGTGTCGGTGAGCAGCGAGAACGGCACTGGATGTTCGTCGGCCGCCTGGCTTTCCAGCGACGCCCAGTCGATGGTGCGGCCATCGAGCCGCGGCGGCGTGCCGGTCTTCAGCCGTCCAAGCGCGAAACCGGCGCGGCTCATCGTCGCCGACAGGCCAAGGCTCGCCTGCTCGTTCATCCGCCCGGCGACAATCTTCCTGTCGCCGATGTGGATGAGGCCGCGAAGAAAAGTGCCGGTGGTCAGGACGACTGCACCGCACGCCAACCGGCGCCCGTCGGCCAGGAGCACAGCGGCGATCCGTCCTTCTTCGATCTCGAAATCCAAGACTTCGCCTTCGACGACGTCGAGACCGTTCTGCTGCCGAATCGCTTCCTGCATGGCCAGCCGGTAAAGCTTGCGGTCGGCCTGCGTGCGCGGCCCGCGCACGGCAGGGCCTTTGCGGCGATTAAGCAGGCGGAATTGGATGCCGGCAGCATCGGCGATGCGGCCCATCAGCCCGTCCATGGCGTCGATCTCACGCACCAGATGGCCCTTCCCGAGGCCGCCGATCGCCGGATTGCAGGACATGACACCGATCGTGTCGAAGCGCAGCGTGACCAGCGCGGTCCTGGCACCGGCGCGCGCGGCAGCGCTCGCAGCCTCGCACCCGGCATGGCCACCGCCCACCACAACCACATCATAGTGATCGATCATTGTCCCTTCCAGATTCAGAGATTTCCCGACACATGTCCCCACGAGAGGACGCTGTCAAGGATTGCAGGTTGATTCGTTCACGGGGAACGGAGTGCTGAAAGCCGCAGAGGTGTTTCACGTGAGTCAGGGAAGCGGCGAAGCCTCGTTTGGCGCTGCCCCTTATCTATCTTCCGGCATCTTCTCCCCATGAACGGGGACAATGAGGGGCGGTGCAGGCTTTCGGCCACTTGCCCTTTTGCCAACCGTCTCGTTTCACGTGAAACGCACTTGGGCGGCCCCTATGTTTCACGTGAGTCACTCATACCAGCGCCCCGTCATGTTTCACGTGAGTCACTTGCCAATGCAAAACTGCGAAAAGATCACGTCCAGCAGGTCCTCGACATCCACCGCGCCGACAATCCGGCCAAGCCGGTCCGCCGCAAGACGCAGCTCCTCCGCCCGCAGCTCCTGGCCGCGCTCTTGCCCCGACAAAGCCGAGATCAGAAAGCGCCTGGTCTCATTGAGCAGCTCCACATGCCGCAACCGAGACGGCAGGATGTCACCGGCATCGCCGATAGCAGCCGCGGCGCGCCTGCCGATCTCGGCCAGGAGTTCAGCCAACCCAGTGCCGTCCACCGTCGAGATCAACGCATCATACGCCTCCAATCGCGGCGAACCTTTCAAGAGATCGACCTTGGTGCCGATTCTCAAAGCCGGGGCGTCAACAGGCATGTTGCCGATCGCAGTAGGGTCCGCCAGATCTTCCAGCAACAGCACCAGGTCAGCCGTGTGCGCCTTGGCCCGCGCCTTTTCGATACCGATCGCTTCGATCTTGCCGGGCGACTCGCGCAGGCCCGCGGTGTCGGTTACCCTGACCCGCACTCCGTGGAGATCCAGCACCACTTCGAGCAAGTCCCGCGTCGTGCCGGGCTCGTCGGTAACAATCGCCGCCTCACGCCTGGCCAGCGCGTTGAACAGGCTGGATTTGCCGGCGTTCGGTGCACCGAGGATGACAACCTCAAACCCGTCACGGATGATCTCGGCGGCATGGAAGCCATCGACATGCCGGCCGATCTGCCCCACCATTGCGCGCACATCGGACCAGACCGTGTCCGAAACGGAACCGGGCACGTCGTCTTCGTCGGCGAAGTCGATTTCCGCCTCGATCATGGCCCGTGCATGGATCAGGCGATGGCGCCAGCCAAGATAGAGTTCGCTTTGCACTCCTTCGGCATTCTGCACGGCAAAGCGCCGCTGCGCTTCGGTTTCGGCGTTGACCAGATCGGCCAACGCCTCCGTCTCGACCAGATCCAGCTTGCCGTTGAGAAGAGCCCGGCGCGTAAATTCCCCAGGCTCCGCATGACGCAGGCCGTCAAAGCCGGCGACGATCTCCAGCATCTTGCCGGCGACGGCGCGGCCGCCATGGACGTGGAACTCGGCGACATCCTCGCCGGTAAAACTGTTCGGCCCAGGAAAAAACAGCACCAGGCCGTTGTCGATAAGCGACCCGTCCACCGTTCGGAGCTTGCGCAGGGTCGCACACCGGTCCTTGACCGTGCCACCAGCCACCGTTTCGACAACGAATCGAGTCCTCGGTCCGGAAATGCGGATAACAGCGATGCCGGCGGGCAGGCGCCCGCTGGAAAGCGCAACGATCGAATCGCCCGAAATCATTTGCCCGTTCTCACCGGTCGCCTAGGTGTCAACAATCCCACAGTGTCGCGGCCGTCATGAACCGGCTGTCCGTCAATATCAAGGTCGATCGCGAGAGCGACCGGATTACCAAATCTGTATAGCCGCCTTGTCATCCATGTGCGAGCAGGCGGGTCCTAATCCCGACGCCAAGCAGTTCTGGGCGGGCCAGCAAGCCCTACGGCTGGCCGGCATCGTTAACGCCTGTTCCTGGCCCGGAACCGTGAAGCTGGAGCCCATCTCCCCGTGGGGAAAGCCTCGTTCCGGTTGCGAATCGGAAATCCCGACCCGCGTCACGCTGATCGTCGCCCGATTGGAACGGATGCGAATCGACTTAACATTGGCCAGTGGCATCCGGCCGCCGACGGCAGACCGGGGCTATGCACCGCTATCATGCCGGTGGCGACGGATCCGTAGGAACCGAGCCGCTGCTGCGACGCCGGTAGCTCAACCCATGTTTCCGTCTAACGCCGAAGGAAGCGGCTTCACATCAATGGATGGCGGCCGCGGCCCGAACAGCAAATCCTTGGCTGCGACCACCGCTCCGACCGTGATCAGGATGCAAGCAACAGCCACCGACCAGTGAAACACACCAAAGCCTGCCAGCAGAAGCACGATGACCGAGAAGAGGGGCGCGGCATAGGAGAGGGCGCCGAGGATCATGATGTCCCCGTGCTTGCAGCCATAGTCCCAGGCGTAAAAGCCGGCGCCTAGCGGTATTACGCCCAAGATGACGATGGCGCTCCACTCCGTCGCCGTCTGTGGCCAGACGGTGGTCTCAAGGGTGAGGTGCAGCACCAAGGCGACCGCAGCCGTGATGAAGCAGTAACCGACGACCACATCGGTCGGCACCTTGCCGAAGCGGCGCGATAAAACCGAATAGCCGGCCCAGATGAAAGCGCAGAACAGCGCGATGACATGCCCCTTCATCACACCATTGGCCAGTCCGATCGTGCCGCCCTTGGTGATCACCACAATGGCGCCGGCAAGGCCGAGCACGACGCCGGCGATGTGGTGGCCCCTAAGCTTTTCTCCAGGCAGGAAGGCGGCAAAGACGACGATCAGCAACGGCCAGAGATAGGCGATCAGGCTGACCTCGACCGGCGGCGCCGACTGGATGGCGAAGAAATAGGCGCAGTGATAGATGCACAGCCCCGCTGTGCCGAGCGCCCAGACCTGCCACGGCTGGCGCAGCGGCTTGATCGCCGCCGGACGGACAAGCCAGCTCGACGCGCCGACCAACCCGCCAAGCAGAAACGTCATCGCCGCCAGCTGAAAGGGCGGAATCGGTCCAGCCGCAGTCGAAAGCAGCGCCAGGAACGACCATGTCAGAATGGCCGAGAAGCCGATCAGGGTCGGAATGGTTTTCTTCACGTCGCACGTTCCCAGCCCCGAAACACCGAAAGCGCGTCGCATTTGAACGGACTCAGGCGACACGCTTTAGGTCTTTGTTTTTATGCATGTCGTTCTCTCAAAACCGGGGTCACGGGGTCACTTGAGCGACATGCGTGAGTATTCGCATAAAGGCGGTGCCCCACGCTGCCGCAAGCGGCCGTTCGATATCGGGAATGCGACCCGCCCAGCAAAAAGCCCCGTCCCAGTTCCCGGAACGGGGCTTCAATGCGAACCGATGGTCCGACGAGAAGCTTACGTGTTCATCGAATCGAAGAAATCGGCGTTGGTCTTGGTCTGCTTCAGCTTGTCGATCAGGAACTCGATCGCATCCGTGGTTCCCATCGGCGCCAGGATGCGGCGCAGGACGAAGATCTTCTGCAGATCCTGCTTGGAGACCAGCAGGTCTTCCTTGCGGGTGCCGGACTTCAAAATGTCCATGGCCGGGTAGATGCGCTTGTCGGCGACCTTGCGGTCGAGCTGGATTTCGCAGTTGCCGGTGCCCTTGAACTCTTCGAAGATGACTTCGTCCATGCGGCTGCCGGTGTCGATCAGCGCGGTGGCGATGATGGTCAGCGAGCCGCCTTCCTCAATGTTGCGGGCCGCGCCGAAGAAGCGCTTCGGCCGCTGCAGCGCGTTGGCGTCGACACCGCCGGTCAGCACCTTGCCGGAGGACGGCACAACGGTGTTGTAGGCACGGCCGAGGCGGGTGATCGAATCGAGCAGAATAACGACGTCGCGGCCATGCTCGACCAGGCGCTTGGCCTTTTCGATGACCATTTCGGCGACCTGGACGTGGCGCACCGCCGGTTCGTCAAAGGTCGAGGACACGACCTCGCCCTTCACCGAACGCTGCATGTCGGTCACTTCTTCTGGCCGTTCGTCGATCAGAAGTACGATCAGATAGCATTCCGGATGATTGGCCGTGATCGAGTGGGCGATATTCTGCATCAGCACCGTTTTGCCGGTACGCGGCTGCGCGTTGATGAGCGCGCGCTGTCCCTTGCCGATCGGCGCCACCAGGTCGATCACGCGCGACGAGATGTCCTTGCCGGTCGGATTGTCGATCTCCATCTTCAGCCGCTTGGTCGGATAGAGCGGCGTCAGATTGTCGAAATGGATCTTGTGACGGATCTTTTCGGGATCGTCGAAATTGATCGTGTTGACCTTGAGAAGGGCGAAATAGCGCTCGCCCTCTTTTGGGCTGCGGATCGGCCCTTCGACGGTATCGCCGGTCTTCAAGGAGAAGCGGCGGATCTGCGAGGGCGAGATGTAGATATCGTCGGGACCTGGCAGATAATTGGCGTTGGCTGAGCGCAGGAAGCCGAAACCGTCCTGCAGCAACTCGACCACACCGTCGCCGATGATCTCGACGTCCTGGGCGGCCAGTTTCTTCAGGATGGCAAACATCAACTCCTGCTTGCGCATGACGCTGGCGTTTTCCACTTCGAGCGATTCGGCATAGGCGATCAGCTCTGGCGGCTTCTTGTTCTTGAACTCTGCGAGTTTCATTTCTTGCATAGACGGACTCTGAATCTGCTTTGGGGAAAATATATCGGCTGGATGCGATAAATGCCGGGCGCGGCCGAAAGCAATCAAGGGCGGCGCATGACGGGAAGGAAGACCCGTCTTTTATCGTCGGTCGGGGGAAAGAGCAAGCTGCGTTTTGTCGACCGAAATGGGCCTAGAACGGCTTGACGACAACCAGGATGACGATGGCGATCATCAGCAATGTGGGGATCTCGTTGACGATTCGCCAGTGCCGCGCCGGTTTTTCATTGCGGTCCTCGGCGAATTTCCTGACAGCACCGGCCAGATAGCCATGCACGCCCGACAGCAACAGCACCAAGCCTATCTTGGCGTGCAGCCAGCCGCCGTGAAAGCCAAACACTTTCCAGGCAAGCCAAAGCCCGAACACCCAGGTGACGATCATCGCCGGATTGATGATGCCGCGCAGCAGACGCCGCTCCATCACCTTGAAGGTCTCCGACTGGACGGACCCCTTCTCGGCGTCGGCGTGGTAGACCAGCAATCGCGGCAGATAGAGCATGCCGGCCATCCAGGAGATGACGGCCAGGATATGGATTGCCTTCGCCCAGGGATAGAAACCCTCAGGCGCAAAGAAAAACAAAAGTGCGGTGAGAACAACCAGCACTCCGATGCCGATGGTCATCCGCATCATCGCCCCACGAGTGCCGTTGCCGCGCGTATTATCCGATTGAGCCATCAGCGTGTCGCGCTCCGCACCTGCTTCACCATCGCCTCGACATGTGCCACCGGCGTCTCCGGCGTGATGCCATGGCCGAGATTGAAGATCAGCGGTCCGTCGCTCAGCGCCTTGAGGATCGCATCGACGCCGTCCGACAGGGCTTTGCCGCCAGCCACGAGCCGCAAGGGATCGAGATTGCCCTGGACCGCCCCTGAATGCTGCAGTTCGTTCGCAGCCGACAGGGGCACGGTCCAGTCGATCCCCAGCCCCGTCACCCCGGTCTTCTCACGATAGGTCTCGTAGCGGGCGCCGGCGCCCTTGGGAAAGCCTATGATCGGAACATCGCGATGAACCGCACGAACCTGCCTGACGATCTCCGCCACCGGCTGCACGCAGAACTGATCGAAAGACGCATCATCAAGCACGCCGGACCAGGAATCGAAAATCTGCACCACGTCGGCACCGGCTTCGATCTGGCGGATCAAATAGGCCGCGGAGTGATCGGCGAGCACTTTCAGGAGATGCTTGAAGGCCGTCGGTTCGCGATAGGCAAACAGCCGCGCCGGCGCTTGGTCGGGTGTGCCGTGGCCGGCGATCATGTAGGTCGCCACCGTCCATGGCGCGCCGCAGAAGCCGATCAGCGTGGTCTCGTCAGGCAATCTTGCCCGCAGCCGGCGAACCGTCTCGTAGACCGGTTCGAGATTCACGTGAAACGTTTCACTGTTGAGAGCCGAAATCTCAGCTGCAGTGATTGGCGTCAGCAGCGGCCCGCGGCCCTCCTCGAAGCGGACATCGCGTCCCAGCGCATTCGGCACGACCAGAATGTCCGAGAACAGGATCGAGGCATCGAAGCCGAAGCGCTCGATCGGCTGCAGCGTCACTTCGACGGCCAGATCAGGATTGTAGCAAAGATCGAGGAAGGACCCGGCCCGCTTTCTGGTCTCGCGGTACTCCGGCAGATAGCGCCCGGCCTGGCGCATCATCCAGAGCGGCGGCGGAAACACTGCCTCGCCTCTCAGCACGTCCAGCACGATGCGGTTCTCGGGCATTGAGCGCTCTCTTCCCTGCCTTCTCTATAATTAAATAGTCTATTTCTAGAATCTTCTGATTCTAAGAGTCTGTTGGTATCGGTGGTTGTCACCTGTCCCGCTTTGCCCTGGAAAAGGCCAGCCAGCATTTTGTCGCGTGTTTCTTCCGCGGGATTGGCAAAGAGTGTGGATGACCAGGATTCCATCACTGGAGTCAATGGTTTGACGTAGCCGCTGAAAACCGCCTCTGTGGATGAAGCGCTGGCAAAAACGCCCGTCCCCAGATTTGTCCCCAACCGCACAGTGAAGCTGACAGCGCATCGAATTGTGGACAACTGGCCTTCTGATACAGTCGCCTCCAGCCGGTCGCCTTTGCGGCCCCGGTTTATCCACACAAGCCCACAGCCTGAGGCGCCCCCTGTGAACAAACCCCAGAGCTTCTTTCACCTGCACCTGATTTCCGACGCCACCGGCGAGACGCTGCTGGCGGCCGGCCGAGCCGCCTCGGCGCAATACAAGGATGCGCGCGCCATCGAGCATATCTACCCGCTCATCCGCACCGAAAAGCAGGTGGCGAAAGTCTTCGAGGACATAGAAGAGGAACCGGGCATCATCCTCTACACCGTCGTCGACCAGAAGCTGGCGCGCGGTATTGACGAGCGCTGCGCCGCCATGGGGCTGCCCTGCGTTTCGGTGCTGGAGCCGGTCCTCACCGTGTTCCAGTCCTATCTCGGCACGCCGGCCGGCCGCCGCGTCGGCGCCCAGCATGTGCTCGATGCCGATTATTTCCACCGTATCGACGCACTCAATTTTACGATGGAGCATGATGACGGCCAGCTGCCGCTCAACATGGACGACGCCGATGTGGTGCTGATCGGCATTTCCAGGACATCGAAGACGCCGACCAGCATCTATCTCGCCAACCGCGGCATCAAGACCGCCAACATCCCGATCGTGCTCGGCGTGCCGGTGCCCGAAAGCCTGGTCGCTGCCACCAAGCCGCTGATCGTCGGGCTGATCGCCACCGCCGAACGCATCTCGCATGTCCGGCAGAACCGCGTGCTCGGCAACAGCAGCACCTACGAAGCGACCGATTATGTCGACCGTGCCTCGATCGCCGAAGAGCTCGCCTATGCCCGCCAGATCTGCACCCGCCACAATTGGCCGATGATAGACGTCAGCCGCCGTTCGATCGAAGAGACCGCGGCAGCCATTGTTGCCCTGCGGGGGAAGAATAGATGATGGGATGGCAACGCGACCTCCTGCCCCAATCAACCACTATCGACCAGGCCCAGAACCCATGACCGAAAAAATCATCCTTGCCTCCGGCAGCCCGTTCCGCAAAGCAATGCTCATCAATGCCGGGCTCGGCATCGAAGCGGTGCCTGCCGACGTCGACGAGCGCGCGCTCGAGGCGCCGTTGCAGGACAGCGGTGTGTCGCCGGAAGATGTCGCCCTGATACTCGCCGAAGCCAAGGCGACCGAGGTCAGCGAACGCAGACCGGGCGCCCTGGTGCTCGGCTGCGACCAGACTTTGTCACTGGGAGATGAAGTGTTCCACAAGCCGGCCGACATGGAAGGCGCCCGCCGCCATCTGCTGGCGCTGTCAGGCAAGACGCATCAGCTGAACAGCGCCGCCGTGCTCTGCCGCAACGGCAAGGTGCTGTGGCGTCACGTCGGCATCGCCAGCCTTACCATGCGCAAGCTCGACCCGGCCTTCGTCGGCCGGCACCTGGCCCGCGTCGGCGCCAAGGCGTTGTCGAGCGTCGGCGCCTACCAGATCGAGGGCGAAGGCATCCAGCTGTTCGAAAAGATTGAAGGCGATTATTTCACCATTGTCGGCCTGCCGCTGTTACCGGTGCTGGCGGAATTGCGTGCGCTCGGAGCCATCGATGGTTGAGAAAAAAGCTTTCGTCACCGGCCATCCGATCGCGCATTCGCGCTCGCCGAAGATCCACGGCTATTGGCTGAACACATACGGCATCGACGGCAGCTATCATGCGATCGATGTCGCGCCGGCCGATTTTCCCGAGTTTCTCTCTTCCCTCCAGGCCAATGGCTATCAGGGCGGCAACGTCACCATTCCACACAAGGAAGTCGCCTTCGCCCGGGTCGAGCGCCGCGACGAGGCGGCGGAGATGATCGGCGCGGTCAACATGCTGTGGCTGGACGACGGCGTGCTGTGGGGCGGCAATTCGGACTGGATCGGCTTTGCCGGCAATCTCGACGAGCATGCCCGGGGCTGGGAGAGAAACGCTCCGGCCGTGGTGCTCGGCGCCGGCGGCGCGTCGCGCGCGGTCATCCACGCGCTTAAAGTGCGCGGCATCAAAGATATCCGCATCGTCAACCGCACATTGGCGCGGGCGCAGGAACTCGCCGACCGCTTCGGCGCCGGCGTTTCGGCGCATGGCGCGGTCGGCGACTTGCTTGGCGATGCCGGCTTGGTGATCAACACGACGGCACTTGGCATGCATGGCGATGCGACGCTGGCCGCCGATCCGGCCTGCCTGCCAGCTCACGCCATTGTCGCAGACATCGTCTATGTGCCGCTGGAAACACCGCTGCTTGCCGCTGCCCGCGCGAGAAATTTGAAGACGGTCGACGGGCTCGGCATGCTGTTGCACCAGGCTGTGCCCGGTTTCGAACGCTGGTTCGGCAAGATGCCACAGGTCACGCCTGAGTTGCGACAGATGATCGTCGCCGACATCCTCGCCAAATGATGGGTCGCAAATGATGGGCGCCAAATGATGACCGTGCTCGGCCTCACCGGATCGATCGGCATGGGCAAGTCGACGACGGCGAAAATGTTCGTCGACGCCGGCGTGCCGGTGCATGACTCCGACGAGACCGTGCATCGCCTCTATGCCGGCAAGGCAGCACCTCTCGTCGGGGCGGCCTTTCCCGGCACCGTGATTGCCGGTTCGGTCGACCGCACCGAGTTGGCGCGCCGCGTGCTCGGGAACGCTGCTGCGCTGAAGACATTGGAGACGATCGTCCATCCGCTGGTGCGGGCCGATGCCGATGCCTTTCTGGCAAGGCACCGCGCCGCCGGCGCGCCGCTCGTCGTGCTCGACATTCCGCTGCTGTTCGAAACCGGCGGCCGCAACCGTGTCGACAAGGTCGTCGTCGTCACCGCGCCGGCCGATATCCAGCGCGCCCGCGTGCTGGCGCGTCCTGACATGAGTGAGGAAAAGCTGGCGGCAATCCTGGCCAAGCAGGTGCCCGACGCCGAAAAGCGCCGGCAGGCCGATTTCGTCATCGACACCGGCGAAGGCATGGACGCCGCCCGCACCGCGGTCGGCGCGATCATTGCCGAGCTCTCAGGGCGCTGAACTCGCCTGCTAACTCCTGGGGGATAAGTCGCGCCCATCAGGCTCCTGACGGCAAGCTGTCGGCATTGCCCATTGCCATTTTGTTCCGCTCCATGATTCTACTCCTCCAGGAGTGGGTTGATTCTATGCGTGAGATCATTTTCGATACCGAAACCACCGGACTCGACATGCGCGACGACCGCATCATCGAGCTTGGTGGCGTCGAGCTGGTCAACCGCTTCCCGACCGGCCGCACCTTCCACAAATTCATCAATCCGCAGGGGCGCGCCGTCCATGTCGAGGCGCAAGCCGTGCACGGCATCAGCGCCGCCGACCTCGTCGGCAAGCCGACCTTTGCCGAAATCGCCGAGGAATGGCTCGCCTTCACCGACGGCGCCAAGCTCGTCGCCCACAACGCCAATTTCGACATCGGCTTCCTCAACACGGAATTCGGGCGGCTCGGCCAGCCGGCCATAGACACCGGGCGCGTCGTCGACACGCTGGCGCTGGCGCGGCGCAAGCACCCTATGGGACCCAATTCGCTCGACGCGCTCTGCCGCCGCTACGGCATCGACAACGGCCACCGCACCAAGCACGGCGCGCTGCTCGATTCCGAGCTCCTGGCCGAAGTCTACATCGAACTCATCGGCGGCAAGCAGGCCGCACTTGTCCTCGACGCCGTCGTGGTGCAGCTCAACAGCAATGGCGACGTTGCCGATATCGACATCTCGATCGCCGCCAGGCCAATTGCCCTGCCGCCGCGCCTGACCCAGGGCGAGCGAGCGGCGCATGCGGGGCTGGTGGCGACGCTCGGTGAAAAGGCGCTGTGGCTGAAGGTGGCGGCGGGGTGAACGGATCGCGGAGGTAGCGTTCCGTCACACCCCTCTCTGGCCTGCCGGCCATCTCCCCCTCAAGGGGGGAGATCAGCAGCTTCGCCGCTCCAGCCCATTCCTGCAACCTCTAAAGTTGGCGAAGGTCGCGATGACGGCCAATCTCCCCCCTGAGGGCATAGGCGCTAAGATAGGTATTGCCCTGCGGAATCGGGTGTGATTCTACACTGCGATGACACACGAATCGCTTGCAGACGACGGTTGGGCCG
>NZ_JAMYPB010000079.1:0-15659 GCF_040320135.1 Mesorhizobium sp. M0772
CGGCCCAACCGTCGTCTGCAAGCGATTCGTGTGTCATCGCAGTGTAGAATCACACCCGATTCCGCAGGGCAATACCTATCTTAGCGCCTATGCCCACGAGGGGGAGATTGGCAGTTTCGGCGGCTGCGCCTCTGCAACGTTGGCAATTGGCGAAATCGGCGGCGATATCCGATCGCCCCCCTCGTGGGGGTTGAGGAGTGGTCCGCGAAGCGGACGGAAAGCCAATTGCTTGGCTTTCCGAGCGACGAACGTCCGGCAGGACAGAGGGGGGCGCTGTCCCGCCGGCTTTCGATCATTGGTGGGGTCGTCCGGAGGCGAGGAACGGAGCCCAGCCGCTCACACCACCTCCGCCACAGGTCGGTGGAAACGCGTCTGATGATATTCGCAGTAGCTTTTCAGCGCCCTTGTGCGCAGGCCGCAGCACAGCATCTCGAGCCCCGGCCGACTGCCGGGAGCATCGTTGTCGGGGTCTTCCTCCAGCGTCAGGTCGAGCGGCGCGCGGCAGCGGTCGAACAGGCAGTCGATGAAGCGCATGGCGGCGACATGCGGCTGACGCCCGAGCGAGGCAGGGCGCGGCGCCGGCACATTGAAGCGGTAGATTTCGCCGTCCACCACCAGCCGTCCTTCGCCCGGGATCGAGGGCGCCGGACGGGCTGGCAACAAAGGCCTGGCCGATGGCTGACGGGTCGGTTTGGCGGCCGGTTTGACCGGCGAAACTCCTACTTCCCTTACGGGCTTGCTTGGCTGCGCCGGCGGATTCCTCTTGGCGGTATTCTCGTTTGCCGCAGTCTTCCCCGTCGCATTCTTCCTCGGTCGGCCGCCGGACCTGCCGCCTCTGGGGTTGGCGAAGCCGATGGTCTTCGACGCGCTGTTGCGGTGGACGATGCCGATGATGGCGTTGCGCGAGACCGGACTGCCGCGCAGCGCCGTGAAGCGGACGGCGATCCCTGTGGCCGACAGGCCATCCCTCAGCCAGACGGCGATCTCCTGCAATTCGGTGTCGGTATAGGCAGTCATGTCGGTATCCATTGATTGCGCGCAAAGGCCGAGCGCCGGCCCCGAGGGCCTACGGGAAAAATCAGAGCGGATGGTCGGTGCGGTCAGCCGATACTGGCGGCCGGCAGCGAGCCGGCGAGATGCCGCAAGGCGGCTTCGGCGGCCGCTTTGGTGAGGGCGGAAACCGCCCTGCCCGTCAGCCGGTCGAACAGGATGACGGTGCCATCTTCCGTGCGGATGCAGGAAAGGTCCTGCCCGCCGGAGACAGCCCTTGGCGCACCGGCGGCGCCATGGGCCGAAGAGGTGGCCGGAGTCGGGAGAGGAGCGGCTCCGGCCGTTCCGGTCGATCGGGGGGACGACGGTTCGACCGGATCCGGGGCAGAAGCCCCGGTTTGCGTCCGGACCGGGGAGGAGGACAGCCCGGACGATGGGAGAAAGCTGAGGATGCCTGCGGAAACGCTTGCGGTTTGTTCGATCATGCGCTAAGCGTACGATATGTACGAAACGTACGCAAGCGAAATCGTACGTACTGGACGATAAATTCAGGCAATTTGTACGATGCAGGAACCGAGGCACAGATTGCAGCAGGCACGGGCGGAGGCGGGCTATGCCTCGCCGAGCGACGCCGCGCGGGCATTGCGCGACATCAACAAGAACACGCTGATCAGTCACGAGAACGGTAACCGGCCGCTGTCGCGCAAGGCGGCGGAGAAATACGGCCGCCTGTTCGGCGTCGATCCCGGCTGGCTCTTGTTCAACGGCGACGGCGGCAGCCTTGCGGGGGGCCATTTCGGCTTTGACGAGTCGGGCCGGCAGATCCCGATGCCGTCGCTGGCCACCGTCGATGTGCCCATCGTCTCATGGATCAGCGCCGGCGAACTCGGCAGCCAGGACATGGTGGTCAATCTCAGCGACTATCCGACCATCCCCACCACCGATCTGGAGCAGGGCCAATGGATTGCTCTGCGCGTCGACGGCCCGTCGATGAACAAGATCTCGCCACCGGATTCGATCATCTTCGTCAACCTCAGGGACAAGCGGCTGGTGACCAATGGCTGCTACGTCATTTCTGACGAATCCGGCCAGGCCACCTACAAGCGTTACCGCCCCAACGAGAACCCGCCCTTCCAGCCGGCCTCCTACATGGACATCCCGCCGCCGGCGCTCGAAGGCGCCATCACCATCATCGGCCGGGTGAAGCGCTCGATGATCGATATGTGAGGGAGAAGGCGGTGAGGCGCAATCTCCCCCCTCGAGGGGGAGATGGCCGGCAGGCCAGAGGGGGTCGCCGCGCGTAAGGCGCTGACGTCCTCTGTCCGCGATAGGAAGTCGCGTCAGGACGTACCGACCCCCTCTGTCGCCTTCGGCGACATCTCCCGAGGGGGGAGATTACGCGCCCAAAAACTCGTTCGTAAAATACCCCCCGAAATCCGGCCGCTCTTTCAGCCCCTTGCCATCGGCGTCAAGCAGAATGCCGGCCCTGAAGAGGTAGGTTCCGATCGCCTCGATCTTGGCCTTGTCGATGGTGCCGATGACGCCGGCCTGGCTTCTGAGGAAGTGCCCGTCGACGAGCATCTTCAGCGAAGCGTGGACCAGCGCCGGGTCGGTCAGCGCGTCCTTGTTGGACGCGATCAGCAGATCGCCGGCTTCCTGCGGGTGATCGCAGGCAAATTGGTAGCCGCGCCGCGTTGCCTCGACGAAGGCCGATGCGGCCTTCGGGTTTGCCTGGAGATATGCATTGCTGGAGGCGATCAAGGTGGTGTGCTCGTCGGGCACGCCGTAGTCGGCGTAGCGGAAGCTGCGCTGCCTGACGCCTTTCAGCTCGGCAGCGACTCCTTCCCAGGTCGAGACCTCCAGCGTGAAGTCGACCGAGCCGTTGGCCAGCGCCTCATAGGCCGAGGTGCCGAGCGTCACGGTCTCGAAAACGCCCTTGCCACCATCGTGGCGGATGATGGTCGAGATCAGCGTGTTTTCCCAGGCGCTGCCGAAACCGCCATAGGTCAGGCCGTCAAGGTTTTTCGGGCCTTTGATCTCACTACGGTCCGCGTTGAAGACCAGCCGTCCGGTCTCCTGCTGGACCACGGCGTAGACCGCTTTGAGGTCGGCGCCGGCGGCCCGCTGGGTGAACAGGCCGACGCCGGCAATGCCGAAATCGGCGATGTGGTTGGCGACCAGCGTGCCGGCGCCGGTATCGCCATAGGGCAGGATCTCAACATCGAGCCCAGCCTCGTGGTAGAACCCTTTGTCGCGGGCAACGAACAGGCCGACATGGTTGGTGTTGACCGTCCAGTCGAGCGCGACGGTGATTTTTTGCGCAGCCGCATGAGCGCGCGAGGCCAGCGGCAATCCGGCGGCCAGCGTCAGCAGCAAAGCCTGCCGGCGTGTGAATTCCGTCATGAAAAACTCCTTTGAGCGGTCTGCGGGAACAAGCCCCGGTCAGTCCCGGGATTGAGCAGCGTGTCGAGGATGTCGGCTTCGAGCGCGGCGGCCTGGCGCGCGGCATCGCTGCCGGTGGTGCGCGGGCGCGGCAGCGGCACGGCGATCTCGCCGGTGATGCGGGCCGGCCGCGCCGACATCAGATAGATTCGATCGGAGAGGTAGACGGCTTCGCGCACGTCATGGGTGATCAGCAGCGCGGTCCAGCGGTGGCGCTGCCACATGCCTTCCAGCCAGCGCTGCATACCCGCGCGGGTCAGTGCATCCAGCGCGCCAAAGGGCTCGTCGAGCAGCAGCATGTCGCGCTGCTGCACCACGGTGCGCAAAAGGGCGGCGCGCTGGCGCATGCCGCCGGAAAGTTCCGCCGGCCAGGCGCGCTCGAAGCCGGCAAGGCCGAACTCGGCAAACAACGGCGCGACGCGTTCGCGCGCCGCCTTGCGGCCAAGACCCTGCACTTGCAGCCCCAGCGTCACATTGTCGATGACGCGCCGCCACGGCATCAGCGAGTCGCGCTGCGGCATGAAGGCGAAGGGGTTGCCCTGCATTGGCGCGCCGTCGAAGCGCATGTCGCCCTCACCTTTCAGCGCGCCGGTCAGCAGCTGGAACAGCGTCGACTTGCCGGCGCCGGAAGGGCCGAGGATGGAAACGAACTCGCCGGCCGCGACATGAAGCGAAATTCCGGCGAGCACCTCAAGCGCGCCGAAGTTCTTCCTGATGTCCCGGAGTTCGAGCCGCGTCATTGACGGTTCTCTTCTGCAGCTTCAACCTTGCCGTCGCGGCTTTCGCTCCCTGCATTCTCCCAAGGCATGGCGAAGCGCTGGACGAGCACCGCAATGGCGAACAAGACAAGCGTGAGCGCGGCGCTGACGGCGACCGCGGCGAGCACCAGATCGGGCCGAAAGTTGTTCTTGGCATTCAGCATGTAGATGCCCAGCCCCTTCGCCGCCCCCGCATATTCGGCGAAGATCGCGCCGACCACGGCGTAGGTGACGGAGATGCGCAGCCCGGCGAAGAAATAGGGCAGCGCCGAAGGCAGGCGCGCCAGCCAGAAGATACGCCAGCGCCCTGCCCCCATGGCGGCGAGCATCTGCGAAATCTCCTTGCTGGTCGCAGCAAAACCTTCGACCAGCGCGACCATCATCGGGAAGAAGGTGACGAGCGCCACAAGCAGGATTTTTGGCATCAGCCCGAAGCCGAACCACAGCACGATGAGCGGCGCGATCGCGACCAGCGGCAAGGTCTGGCTGACGATCAGCAGCGGAAACAGCGCGCGGCGCAGCGGGGCCAAGAAATCGACCAGCGCCGAAAGCACGAAGGCAGCGACCAACGAGCAGGCGAAGCCGGCTGATGTGGCGCGGATGGTGGGCAGCGTGTTGTCGGCAAGGGCAGCGCGATGCTCCCAGGCCTGCTGCAGCACGCGCGACGGCGCCGGCAGCATGGTGGGCGCAGCGCCACCATAGCGGGCGTAGAGCTCCCACCCCGCGAGGAGCAGGGCGGAGGCGAAGGCGGCGGGGATGGTCTTGGCGATGCCTGCGGCTAATCTCCCCCCTCGAGGGGGAGATGTCGCCGAAGGCGACAGAGGGGGTCGTCTCGCATAGAGCGCCCACGCCTTGCCGATGCGAAAAGGACGTCGGCGCTCCACGCGCTGGGACCCCCTCTGGCCTGCCGGCCATCTCCTGCTCGAGGGGGGAGATTCGTGGGCATCGCGGTCTTCGCCAATCGCCAATGGCTCCCCTCCTCTTTGTGCTGAGGGGTCAGAGGCATCTCCTCCACGCAATGGGTCAGATAAACCAGCCACGGCAATATCCTCGAGGAACGACGCTTGAGCCGCGGCTCAGACGGCGCTCGGGCTGTTCGCCGAGATCGTGATGTCGAGGGTGACGTGGCCGGCGCCGGGGCCGAAGCGGCAGAAGGCCTCGTTGAGCGTGGCAAACACCGCACCGGCATCGCCACGCAATTTGGTGCAGAAGTTCTTTGAGCGCTCAAAGACGCCGGACTGTTTCAGGAAATCGATGCAGCCGTAGATCTCGTCCATATGGTCGCCCGTGCCCATAACGTAGAGCGAGAACTGCGCCGCCACCGGCTGGCCGGTCGACGGCATGGCCTGGACAGCGCGGATCGCGGCGATCTTGCGCTCGTCCAGCGGAATGGCGGGGCCGCCGGTCTCGTCGGAGCGGCAGATCGGATCGTCGGGCTCGCCCGGACAGCCGCGCGAGACCGCCGCCGAAAGCACGCAGTGCTTGCCGCTTTTGGCCGCCGCGACGAACAGGTCGCGCATGGCGGGAAACAGCACCTCGGGCGGCCCGACCATAAGGGTCGAGATGTCATCGGTTTCGATCCGCAGCCGGTCGCGCCAGGGATCGAGCGCGCCGAGCGCGCCGAGGATGACGCCGACGAAATCGTCGGTCATGGGATAAAGGGAAATCTGTGCGCCTGAAAACATCGCCCGCCTCGCTCCGCTGGTATTATCCAGATCAGCTTTAGGGTCCGAAGGCTTGCCGCCCTCATCTCAGCCCCGACGATACGGAGCACCCCTGTGGATGGGCGGGTTAAAGCATTGTTCGAGACATTGGGGAAGCCGTTTGTTGAGGCACTGCGGCAAAGTGTTTTAGGCCAGACGTGCCGGGCGCCCGGGCGTTAACAGACGACTCGTCAGTTCGTTGCGTTATAAGGTTTCCACGAACTTCTTATAACTGCGTTGGAATTCAAGCTGATAAACGTAATTATAAGAAAACGGCAGAGACTCCGCGCAGCCCTTACGGTTTCTGGATCTCCTTATCCGCGACCCCATCCGGACTGTGCTCCTGCATCGCTCGGGCTTGCCTGTGCTGGTCCCCTCGCCCCAGCGCCACGCCATCCACAAGCTGATCGTCGCCTCGCGACGCGGGCCGAGCGCTGGCGCCAAGCGGGAGAAGGATCTCCATCAAGCGCGCCTGCTGACCCAAGCGCTCGAAGCCACGCGTCGCCAGGACGACCTTGCCTTCGCCTTCATGGAAGCGTGGGAGAGGGGCGAAAACTGGCGCGAGACGATCCGGGGCGGCTTGAACCTGTTCGACGCCGCCACGAGGGAAACAGTCAACACCATCCTGGGGAAATCCCTCCGCGAAATTGGTGCGACTCCTGAAGGATTCACGATGCGGGATTAACTGAAGCGACCGCTGCTATATTCATTTCCATCGTCCCAACTGTACGAATTGGCTTGACGCTTATTCGTACATAAAGTACGATATCTCTTTTCTCAGAGAGGAATGTCCTTGAGCACAGCGAACCATGTTGCCTTCGCCGATCTCTCTCGTCCTTTGCCGTCATCTCCGTCGTTGCCGCCGCCTTTATTGCCGCCCCCTTTGTTGCCCTTGTCATTCGATCAGTGCCAACGCCTCGCCGGGGCCTGGCGAATGGCCAGCCAGGACATCGCCGACGACATCCGCTTCATCCGCCAATATCTGAAAGTCGTTGCCGAGAAGGACGAGACGCTGTCGACCGGCACCCTTGTTCACAGCCGCGCCTATGTCGAGGCCTGCGCCGGCTGGCTGCCACAGACTGTAACGCGCTATCTGCGCCACCTGCGCCAGATCACCGAATGCGAACTGGCTATGACAGCTGCCGGGATTCGCTTTGCGCTGTCGAGTTATGCCTGGGAGGCATGAGGGGCGGCTGTCGCCAAACACAAGGAATTGCGCTGCCCGTCGCAGGCGCAATTCGTCAGGTTGAGAGGCTCGGGCGCGCCTGAACGGCGGGCGCCAAGGATGGCCCGGCCAGCGAATTCCGGCCTTGCTTTATTTCGACTGGCCTTATTTCTGGCCTTATTTCGATTTGGCTTTGCCGGACTTTGCGGCGGCAGGCTTCGCGGCCTTTGGCTTGGCGGCTGCCTTGGCGGGCTTGGCGTCAGCTTTCTTCGCCGCCTTTTTGGGCTTGGCGACCGCGCCATCAAATTCAGCCGTGGCCTGCTCCCAGTGTTCCTGATGCGCGCCTTCAGGCCGGCCGGCCTTTTCCCAGATCTCGTGCGCGCGCTGGCGAATGCGGTCCTGTTTGTCGTCCGTCACTTAAGCCTCCGTGGTTGGGTCCGGTCGGTTGGTCCAGATTCCACGAAAACATTAGCCGAAAATTCGGCCGGCGTCTTGAGTGACGAGACATCTCAGCGCGGGTCGGAAATCACCGCAACGCCGAGCAGCGCCGCCTTCTTGACGATCAGCCCCGCGAGGTCGGCATCCGAACGATCGGTGCCGGTGCGCTCCCGCAGGAGCGCGATCGCTTCCTTCATCGATAACAGCGCCGTGTTGCGCTCGGCCAGCAACTTGTCGCAACACGCCGCAACATTGGCGGAGTTCGGGGTCTCGACATGCGGCAACATGGCAATTCTCCTTCATCATGTTCATCATTCGGCCCTGCCGCCCTTTTAGGAAGAACGACAGGGCCGTATCACCGATGAATGGTTAGGTTGTCGAGCGTTACTCGACCACCTCGACAATCCTGCGCGTGCTGGGGTCGACCAACACGGTATGGTTGTCGACGACGGCGTATCTGTACTGAACGTCGGGAACCTCCTGCAGCTCGACAGTGTCAGGCAAGGCAGTGCCGACATTCAATTCGACGCCGAGCAGATTGACCGAGGCAAGCGGATGTTTCTTTACGTATTGGTGCACGACCGTGCGCTGTTCCGGGGTGATGATCACCTGCTGCTGTGCCGGCTGCGTGACGATGACCTCGTCGGCGGCGGCAATGCCGATACCAGCGATCATGGCGAGCCCGGCGACGGCGGGAATAAGGATGGTTTTCATCTTCGTCTCCTGTCGTTGTTGGCGAGCTCCGCCGTGTTCCCGCATGAGGCGAAAACAGCGCAGATCGAGGTGGCGGGCTCCTGGAGGCAAACGCAGCCGGTACGGTCTTGTTCCGCAAGCGGAGACTAAATTGATCGGCTTCCCGGTCATGCCAGCAGAACCCGCACCCGCAAGATTCGCATTGAAGCACAATCCCTCAGGAGACCTTCGACGTGGACGATGCACGGCTCCAAATTCCGGTGGCGATCGCGGCCGGCGCCGGCATTGATCCGGTGACCGCGTCGCCCGGCCAAGACCGGAACCGACCGCCTTCGTGCCACGCCGTGAAGTTTCAAGCAAAGGTCATTGCTTCGGCGGCTGCGCAGGCACCTCGCCAGGCTTGATCACCGGCGTCTTGCCCTGGTCCGGCGGCGGCTGCGTCATACCCTGGTCACCACTGGGCGGCGGCTGCAGCACGCCGCCGCAGGGACCGAGCGTGCTGGTCGATTCGCCACCGCCATTGGCGACCGGCGGCTTCCGAGCATCGTCCTGAGGCTGCGCCTGGCAAGGCGCGGCAGGGCCGTTCCGGTCGCCATTGTCCTGCGCAGCCGCCGGGTCGGCCAGCGCCAAGAGCAGCACGCATGGGATGAGGGGGAAAGTCTTCATGGTCCAGCTCCTCTGGATTCATCTCCTTGGCAAAACAGACTAGTCCTTGGCAAAGCAGACTGGCGGCAATTGGTTCCACGGAGATGGAGTGGTTGCCGGAACCTGACAGCCGGAAGTGAGTTCCACCTTCTCGACGCAAAGCCGCCCAGAGGAGGCAATCATGGAAGAACGAAACAGAAAACCCAATGACGAGGTCGAGGCGCCACCGAGCAAAAACGATGCCCGCGACACGATCGCCAATGACGAGGTGGAGGCGCCGACGCCGCGCCGGCAGGATTGGGATGCGCTGCGTGGCGCAACGGTCCTGCCCGACGGAGCAGATGAGGAAAGCCTGCCGGACACCACCGGAGTCGAGAAGGAAGGCGAACTGCCCGAGGAGGATGACGACAACCCCTACCAGGACAGTGACGATGCCTTGCCCGACGACGCCGAGGAAGCCGCCATTGGTCACGACCTGGCGAGGCGCGGCGGCCCGTTCGACGAGGTGTAAGGGCAGCGACCGCGGACTTTCGAGAGGTTTCCCGGGACGTCCACGCCGTCACCAGTTGGACCAAGGATGAGCTGAAGGCGATGCCGGAGCATCGCGATTGATATTTCGAAGGATCCGGCTGGTCTGATCCTTCGTTTAAGGCGCCTTGGCGGTTTGGTTAAATTTAGCCCTTGTGGTCAAGGGCCGCGCAATCTCGGCACGTTCGACAGCCGCGAGGCAGCCGAGAAGCACGAACGCGAAGCCCAATATCTCAAGCGCCGTTGAGGCCGCTCGCCTGAATCTTCAAAGTGCGCAAGATATCCCCGCCGCGGGCGGCGCAGACACGCTCCAGCATCGCAACGCTGCGAACCGGGCCATCGCCCGCCGGCACTTGAGTGCCGACGGGCTCTGACCTTCAGTTCGACCCGGGATCGCCGAGCGCCTCGGTGACGAAGGACGCCGCGATCAGGTCGTCGGCGTCGAGGCGTAGGGAGCCTTCGACACCCCCCATGATGGCCGCGACCTTCTGGAAGGTCTGCATCTCGTGTTCAGTAACGCTGGCGTCTCGCATCCTGGCTTTCAGATCGGCGATGCGTCGGCCCAGTGAGGCCGACGTTCCGATTTCTCTGTTCGACATGGTGGCCTGCTCCTCCCCCAACCCATGCTGTGGACGTACTCAAGTCTGCCTATATATAAGGCAGCGCGAATACAGTCGCCGCAACGCGCGATATCTGGGAAGGTTCCGGCGCCAAATAGTCACGAAATAATACGTGGTGGGACTCGGGTATGTTAAGCGCCGACGCGGCGATAGACACCGCAGCCAGCGGCTGCGGCCATCGGCCTGGCCAACCCGTGTCGCGGGTCGCGAATGCGGGTCGGACTTTGATCGCCGCGCGCGAACAGTCAGCGAGAGGCCGGAACCACGCCGGACACCGAGCGCGCCGTTTCGGGCGAAAACACCACGAAAGCAAAAACCAGAACGGCAGCGGCGATAATGACCGAGCCGCCGGCGACGATCGGTTCAAGCGCCGGGTTTCCCTGCAGCATCACATACAGCGCCGGCAGCATGATCACCAGGCCGAGTGTGTAGAGCCCGTAGTGGATCATGGCGATGCGACGCGCCGCCTTTTGCGGATTGAGCGCGTAGTAGCCGCCGAAGATGGCGCTCGTCACCCAACCGAGCAGATTGATATGCGCGTGCGCCGGAAAAGCGGCGTGGTCACCCGAGATCGCCATCTGCAGGCCGGCCGCAATCCCCAACATCAGGAACAAGATGGCAGTTTTGAAAAAGAGTTCTGAAACCCTCGGCATGTCATTTCTCCCCCTATGCGGTCTGCGACCGCTTGCGACCTGGAGAATACACCCACGCGCAGAACTTTTCCACGCCCCGGTTATGGGGCCATGCCTGCACAGCTTTTTGCACGCTGTTCGACTTTTCTGGCTGCCACAACCCGGCGCCGCCGCGCTACGGCGTCAGCAAGATGTCGGCGCCCGCTCGCTCGTCGAACACCACCGCGCAGCCGCGCCCCAGCGCCACTGCCGACAGCGCGTTGGCCACCGTCTCGTCCGGCGATACGAAATCACCGGTCAGCACTCGCAACTCCTCCACCGCCCTGGCCATTGACACGCAGTGCCCGGCAACGCGATCGCTCGTGCAGGCGTCAATGACGCTGACGAGGTCGATCATCTCGAACTGGCCCATACCGGCCTCCACAAAAACAGCGTCCCGTCGCGGATATGAACGCCGAGGCGAGAGACAATGTTCCGCAGGTCCGATGCCCAGGCGGAGCACTCGACAGCCCGCCCTGGAACGGGCCGGCCGGCGACAACCGCTTCGCTTGACAATAGGCCCTGTTTGTTCTCTATTTGTTCGGCAAAAACGCCTCTCACAACAGACGCGGCTAATGCTGCAACGCCGCAAAGGGAACGGTCGGGATGGAGCCCACCATCCTGCATGCGGATCTCGACGCCTTCTACGCCTCGGTCGAGCAGCTGCTCGACCCGGCGCGCAGGGGCAAGCCGATCGCCGTCGGCGGCGGCGTCGTGCTTGCCGCTTCCTACGAAGCCAGGGCTTTCGGCGTGCGCGGCGGCATGCCCGGACGACGCGCGCGCGAGCTTTGCCCCGGACTGATCTTCGTCGGCGGCCATTTCGCCGACTATCAGCGGCTGGGCGACGCCGCCATCAAGGTGCTCGACGATTTCACGCCGCTGGTCGAGCGGATTTCCATCGATGAAGCCTTTGCCGATGTGGCCGGCTGCACGCATCTGTTCGGACCGCCGGCCGAGATCGCCGCCACGGTGCGTCGGCGCGTCCGGGCAGAGCTCGGCCTGCCGATCTCGATCGGCGTGGCGCGCACCAAGCATCTGGCCAAGATCGCCTCGCAGGTGGCCAAGCCCGACGGCCTAGTGGTGGTCGATCCGAACACCGAACTTGCCTTCCTGCATGATCTGCCGGTCGGCCTGATGTGGGGCGTCGGCCCGGCGACCAAGGCGCGGCTGGCCGAGATCGGCATCGAGACCATCGGCCAGTTGGCAAAGACGCATAGCGGGGCGCTGCGAAGGTTGCTCGGGCCCGCCGCCGGCGAAAAGCTGGCGTCGCTGGCATGGAACCGCGACCCGCGAAAGCTCGAAACCCACAGGCGGTCGCATTCCGCCGGCGCGCAGTCGGCGCTTGGCAGACGGCCGGCCGAAGCGCGTATCTTCGGACCCGTGCTGCTGCATCTGGCAGACCGGGTCGCCAGCCGGCCCAGGGCGAAATCACGGCCCGGGCGCACGGTGACGGTGCGCGTGCGTTTCGCCGATCTGCACGCCGTCACACGCTCGCTGACGCTCGATCAGCCGATTTCGGCAACCGCGATGCTGGCCGAAATCGCCGGGGAGCTGGTGCGCGGCGTGCTGGCCGCCAACCCTCGGGAGAAGACCATCTCGCTGCTGGCGATCTCGGTGTCGCAGCTGGAAGAAAGTGCCGAGCTGCAGCTGGAGCTGCCGCTCGGGCTTGCCGATGAAAAGCAGCGACCCGGCAGCAGGCAAGGCCTGGCGCGCTTTGGCGCCGACCGCGCCATCGACAAGATCCGCCAGCGCTTTGGCAGAGAGGCTGTCGGCTATGGCGCCGTGGCGCTGGAAGCCCGGCGCTCGGTTCCCGATGCTTTCAGGGAACTGGCGGAGAGGGAACTGTGAGTGCGGCGCGACGGCAAGGCCAATGTTTAGGCTGGGCCCGTCCGCGCTGCATTGCCGCTCTGTTTGAGCAGGCCGACCAACCAGGCCAGACCCGCCGCAGTTTCGGACATTTTTCGCACCGCAACCCGGCCACGCCATGCACGCCCAAGAACAACGCTTTGTCGATGAAGGTGGACTTGCGGTTAGTGCATCGGGACCAAGAAAACCCGGGGCGGGACGACGGCGCCGCGAAGGTTGACAGTGCCGATCCGTCTGGCATTATCGCGTAAGCTTGGAGGATTCACTATGAAGAAAACCTATTCGAAGCCTGTTCTGGTCAAAAAAGGCAAGCTTTCGCAGGTTACAGCGGTCGCCAATGGCGCGGGTTCCGGCCCGATCGAGTGAAGTTGTTGAGTCGGACTGTCGCCTGATCTGGCGGCCTCGCCTGACACTGGAGATGCGGCATGGCAAGCTCTCGCAGGTTACAGCCGATAATGGTAACGGCTCCGGGCCGGTCGCCGACTAACAGCCGATCATCCGGACGCCTCGTGCCGTCTGGCCGGGAACAGGGCTTTGCCCGACGTGGAGAGTGGAAAATGAGGAAGATCTATTCCAAGCCGGTGCTGGTAAAAAAGGGAAAGCTCTCGCAGATCACCGCGAACGGCGCTTCTGCTCCTATTCCGGGCTAAACTCGTTCCCCCGGTAGATCGAGATCCTCCTGACAGAGTCGGGCGGCTTGATCGTTTCCGGAGCATGATCTCCCGCAGGCGGCGGGACCGTTCAGCGCACAACCACCAGATCGTCGAGCACGAGCTGCCAATAGTGGCTCGTTGAAAGGCGCACGCGCGTCACCGCCGCCAGCATCGGCGCGTAGTGGACGGGCGCCAGTGCCGACAGGACGATCGTGTCGCTGGCGATCAGCCGGTCGCCAAGCCAGCTCTCGACCAGTGCGGTTTCGCCTTCGGACTTCAACCATGCCGCCGTCAGCATCACGGAATGGAATCCGAACGGTTTGTCGCTCGAGAATTCGGCCGGATGTCCGCTGCTCGTATAGCAGACATGGTCTCCCGAGATATTGCCGTTGACGTAACCTTCACTGCCTTCGGTATGATCGCGCGCAAGTGCGTTCAGGTTGAACCAGGTCAACCCGGCATAACCGGACGGCACCTTGCGCAGACCGCGCGTGGTGATGTCGTCGAAACCGATGGCCTGCGAGGACGCGGCGCTGTCGACAGCCGCGTTCTCGGGCGACAGCAGGCCGAGTTCGGTCGGGTAGGCCGACAAGGCCAGTCGTCGTTCCATGCCATCGCCGGTGACTTCGATCGCGTCGGCGTCATCGGGCAGATCGAGACGGAAGCCAGCCCCAGCACTTAGCGGATGCACTGCCACCTCTTGCCCTTTCGCCATCACCGAGATGCTCGCCGAAGCACCGTCCGCTACGCGGCCGCTGAGCCGGCGTATCGCAAACAGGCCGACCGGCTGCAGCATTGCTTCCGAGACCAGCCCGGTGGGCGAGCCCGGCAGCGGCCGGAGGTGCTGCGACTGGACCTCGTTGGCGCTGCTGGAGCGCCAGCCGGGCGGAACCGACACGGTGAAGCGGTAGCTGCCCGGCACATGGATGGGCGCGGCCCGACGTTTCGCCGACGCCAGGAAATTGGCAAAGCCGCCGCGATTGCTCCGCGCCGCGGCGACGAAGCGGCCGTCGCCATCATGCAGTCTGACCATGATGCCGGCCATCGGGCGGTCGCCGAGCCCGTAGCGGCCGTCACGATCGGCATCGAAGTAGACAAAGGTCGAATGATTGAGCTTGCCGTGGTTGCCCGACCAGTTCCGGCGCACGGCGTAGTCGTTGGCCGGATCTTCACGAAGCCGGGCCTGGCGACGCGACCGCGCCAGCCGCCAGGCGAGAGCCGCAACGACAGCGGCGAACCCGACAAGGAGTATTGCCTTGATCACGGACGGCTCAAGCAATGCTGTCGGCCCTGCTCATCTGGATCTCCTGCACATACATCGATCCATATATCGATGCTGCGGGCGCTTGAGCAACCGGACACGGGACCGGCGGACCACGGCATCGGCGTCACATATCCATTTCAGGCACCTATTCCGGCGACGGCACCGGCGGCTTCGTGGTCAGCGCGGCGCCGAAGGCGGCGACGACGACTGCGGCAATGCCCGCGCATTGCAGCGGGCTCAGGATCTCGTGCAGGAACAGGAAGCCGGCCAGCGCGCCCAGCGCCGGCTCCAGACAGGTCAGCGTGCCGTAGAGCCTGGCCGGCATCCGGGTCAGCGCCACCATCTCCAGCCAGAACGGCAAGGCACTGGAGAACAGCCCGACCAGCAGCGCGCTGACCAGGATCGCGGGTGCGATCAGGCCGGTACCCGCCTCGGCGAGGCCGAACGGCAGGGCGAGAGCAGCGGCAATGACCAGCCCGTAAGCCGTGGTCTGGCTGCCGAGCTCGGCGCCGGCCTTTTGCGCAAAGACGATGTAGAGCGCCCAGCAGCCGCCGGCTGCCAGCGCCAGCATCACGCCGAGCGGGTCGAGTGCACTGCCGGAGTGGATGAAGGGCGACAACAGCAATATGCCGGAAACGGCCAGGACCACCCAGACGAAGTCGGTGGCGCGCCGCGACGACAGCGTCGCCACAAGCAGCGGGCCGGAGAATTCGAGCGCCACCGCGACGCCGAGCGGGATTCTGGCGAGCGCTGCGTAAAACAAAAGGTTCAGCGCCGCGAGGTTGACGCCGTAGGCGATGAGCCAGGGCAGCACGGCGCGCGACGGCCGCACCCGCCACGGCCTCAGCACCGCCGCCAGCATCAGCGCGCCCACGACCAGCCGCAGCGCCGTGGTGCCATTGGCGCCGATCAGCGGAAACAGGCCCTTGGCGAAGGTGGCGCCGATCTGGATCGACACCATGGCGCCAAGCAACGCGCCGATCGGCAAGGCCTTCGCTTCAGCTGCGGCAATCGACGTCGACGTCAATTCCAGTCCCTCCGCGCGGTGCGCCGCAGCGTTGGCCCGAGATATGGATAATAGGCCTGGCTGTCGTGTGGCACGGGCAGACTGTTGATGGGGCAAGACGTGGAAGGCGAACGCCGACGCATTTCCTCTCCCCCGTCGATCGGGGGAGAGGTGGCGAGCCTAGCTCGCACGCGGGGGGGGGGGCCCGCCCACACAA
>NZ_JAMYPB010000080.1:0-15510 GCF_040320135.1 Mesorhizobium sp. M0772
TGGGCGCGGCTGCGCCCCGAAGTGCCGCCCATGACGACGGCGACGAGGCGGCGGTTGCCATCCGAAACCGACGAGACCAGGTTGAAGCCGGAGGCGCGGGTATAGCCGGTCTTGATGCCGTCGACGCCCTTGATGCGGCCGAGCAGGCGGTTGTGGCCATTGATGCGCTGGCGACCGTACAGGAAGGAGCGCTGCGAGAAATAGCCGTAATACTGCGGATAATGTTCCCTCAGCGCTATGCCGAGCATCGCCATGTCGTGGGCGGTTGTGAACTGGCCGGGATCGGGCAGGCCGTTGGCATTGCGAAACACGGTGCCGTCCATGCCGAGCGCGCGCGCCTTGGCGGTCATCATGCGGGCGAAATTGCTTTCGCTGCCGCCGAGCAGTTCGCCGAGCGCGGTCGCCGAATCATTGGCCGACTTGGTCACCATCGACAGGATGGCGGTCTCGACGGAAACCGCTCCGCCCGCCTTGACGCCGAGCTTGGTCGGCGGTTCGGCCGCCGCTTTGGCCGAGAACGGCACCGGCGTGTTCCTGCTGATCCGGCCCTTCGCCATGGCCTCGAAGGTCAGGTAGAGCGTCATCATCTTGGTCAACGACGCCGGGTAGCGCCGGCCGTTGGCATCGGAGGAATAAAGCACCTTGCCGGTCTTGGCGTCGACGACGATCGCCGAAGACCTGGCGGCCATCGAGGACGCGGCATCCGCAACGACAAATGACATCGCCAAAGCGAGGATCATGATCGTTTTGAGGGAAGATGCGGATTTTGAACCGAAGACCGACAACGCCTGACGCACTGATAGTTCCTTTGAAATACATTGCCCTGGAGGCGGCAAAGGGATCCGACCTCACTTGTCGTCAAACTATCGCGGCCAGCGTTACCAATCCGTTTATGGTAACCGGCGCGTTCACCATTTTCCTCGGGCTTGAGCCTTTCTTTATTCGAATTTTAGCTGTTGCCGGCGCAGCGCGGCCTGATGCCGCTGAAATCTTGACTTTTGTGCAGCGCACAATATATTCTCGTGCATTGCACAATCGCGCTCAGGCAAGGGCGCTTCAAAACGCCAAGGGAAACGTCAAATGACCCAGACCTACGAGGACTTCTCGAAATACGGCAAGGAGTTTGCCGATACCGGATTGAAGAGCTTCACCTCGCTCTCCAAGGGGGCGCAGGCGATCGCCGCTGAAGCTGGCGAATACACCAAGAAGAGCTTCGAAGCCGGCAGCGCCGCGGTCGAAAAGCTGTTCTCCGCCAAGTCGCTGGAAAAGGCGGTCGAGATCCAGTCCGACTTCGCCAAGCAGAGCTATGAGAGCTTCGTTGCCGAGGCGACCAAGTTCGGCGATCTCTATGCCGATCTCGCCAAGGAGGCTTACAAGCCCTTCGAATCGATTGTCGCCAAGGCGAAGTAATTTCGCTCGAGAATACCAGGCACGGCCTTTCGGGCTTGCAAAACAGACCCGGTCGCGGATGCGCGGCCGGGTTTTTTCATGCCGGTTTCAATTCCGGGGCTTTGGCGGTTCACGATTTTGAAAATCCCCTCGGTTTGCCCACCTAGCCATATTGTCAGCTAACAAGAAGGGCTTAAAATCGTCCATCGAACACCTACATATCGAACTCGCATGGGGATTCGAAAGAGGCAGGATTACGTGACTTCAGGTTTCACTGCCACGAGAAGCGTGGTGCGGATGCAAAGTGACGGCGACGGCAATGAGGCCGGTCGCGGCACGGCCGTCATTACGCGCACCAAGACCAAGACCAAGAAGCCCAGCCTTTACAGGGTCCTCATCCTCAACGACGACTACACGCCCATGGAGTTCGTGGTTCACGTCCTGGAGCGTTTTTTTCAAAAGGACCGCGAAGCCGCCACACGCATCATGCTTCATGTTCACAATCATGGAGTGGGCGAGTGCGGGGTCTATACATTCGAGGTGGCCGAGACCAAAGTGTCTCAGGTCATGGATTTCGCCCGACAGAATCAGCATCCGCTGCAATGCGTGATGGAGAAGAAGTGAGGTAACATGCCGGCTTTCTCCCAAGGCCTGGAAAAGGCGCTTCACCAGGCGCTGACGCTCGCCAATGAGCGGCACCATGAATATGCAACCCTAGAACATCTGCTGCTCGCCCTCATCGACGACACCGAGGCGGCCGCCGTTATGCGCGCCTGCAACGTCGATCTCGACGAGCTGAAGCACACCGTTCTGACCTATATCGACACCGAGCTCGATAATCTCGTCACCGGCTACGATGAGGATTCCAAGCCGACCGCCGGCTTCCAGCGCGTCATCCAGCGCGCGGTGATCCATGTGCAGTCGTCCGGCCGCGAGGAAGTATCCGGCGCCAACGTGCTCGTCGCCATCTTTGCCGAGCGCGAGAGCCATGCCGCTTATTTCCTGCAGGAACAGCAGATGACCCGCTACGACGCGGTCAACTACATCTCGCACGGCATCGCCAAGCGCCCCGGCGCATCGGAGACGCGCTCGCCGCGCGGCGCCGATGACGAGCAGGGCGGCCAGAACGGCGCCGAGCCGCAGGAGGAAGGCGGCAAGAAGAGGCAGCAGCAGGATGCGCTGACGGCTTATTGCGTCAACCTCAACAACAAGGCCAAGGCCGGCAAGATCGATCCGCTGATCGGCCGCGAGAGCGAAATCAACCGCACCATCCAGGTGCTGTGCCGCCGCTCCAAGAACAACCCGCTCTATGTCGGCGATCCCGGCGTCGGCAAGACGGCGATTGCCGAAGGTCTGGCCAAGCGCATCGTCGAAGGCGACGTGCCCGAAGTGCTGCAGGACGCCACCATTTTCGCGCTCGACATGGGCACGCTTCTGGCCGGCACCCGCTACCGTGGCGATTTCGAAGAGCGGCTGAAGCAGGTTGTCAAGGAGCTAGAGGATTATCCCGGCGCCGTGCTGTTCATCGACGAGATCCACACCGTCATCGGCGCCGGTGCGACGTCCGGCGGCGCGATGGATGCGTCGAACCTGTTGAAGCCGGCGCTGTCTTCGGGTGCCATCCGCTGCATCGGCTCGACCACTTACAAGGAGTTCCGCCAGTTCTTCGAGAAGGACCGCGCTCTGGTGCGGCGCTTCCAGAAGATCGACGTCAACGAGCCGACCATCGAGGACGCCATCGAGATCATGAAGGGCCTCAAGCCCTATTATGAGGAATTCCACAAGGTGAAGTTCACCAACGAGGCGATCAAGGCTTCGGTGGAACTGTCGGCCCGCTACATCAACGACCGCAAGCTGCCGGACAAGGCGATCGACGTGATCGACGAGACCGGCGCCTCGCAGATGCTGGTGCCGGAAGCCAAGCGCAAGAAGACGATCGGCATCAAGGAGATCGAAGCCACGATCGCCACGATGGCCCGCATCCCGCCGAAGACGGTTTCGGCAGACGACGAGAAGGTGCTGCAAGGCCTCGACATCGAGCTGAAGCGCGTCGTCTATGGCCAGGACACCGCCATCACCGCGCTGACCTCGGCGATCAAGCTGGCACGTGCCGGCCTGCGCGAACCGGAAAAGCCGATCGGCTCCTACCTGTTCTCAGGCCCGACCGGCGTCGGCAAGACCGAAGTCGCCAAGCAGTTGGCTGCCTCGCTCGGCGTCGAGCTGATCCGCTTCGACATGTCGGAATATATGGAACGCCACACCGTCTCGCGGTTGATCGGCGCGCCTCCCGGCTATGTCGGCTTCGACCAGGGCGGCTTGTTGACCGACGGGGTCGACCAGCATCCGCACTGCGTGCTCTTGCTGGATGAAGTCGAGAAGGCGCATCCGGACCTGTTCAACATCCTGTTGCAGGTCATGGACCACGGCAAGCTGACCGACCACAACGGCAAGCAGATCGACTTCCGCAATGTCATCCTTATCATGACCACCAATGCGGGCGCATCCGATGCGCAGCGCGCGGCGATCGGTTTCGGATCGACCAAGCGCGAAGGCGACGATGTCGAGGCCATCAACCGGTTGTTCACGCCGGAGTTCCGCAACCGTCTCGATGCGATCATCCCGTTCGGCTCGCTGCCGGTGCCGGTCATCCATCAGGTGGTGCAGAAGTTCGTCATGCAGCTCGAGGCCCAGCTCTCCGAGCGGGGCGTCACCTTCGACCTGTCGTCCGACGCGATCGCCTGGCTGGCCGACAAGGGCTATGATGAGCGCATGGGTGCGCGGCCGCTCGGCCGGGTCATCCAGGAGCACATCAAGAAGCCGTTGGCCGACGAAGTGCTGTTCGGCAAGCTCAAGAAGGGCGGCACGGTGCGCGTCACCGTCGAGAAGAAGGAAACCGGCGAAACCGGCCTGAAGCTCGAATCACTGGCCGACGAAGCCCCGGTGCAGCCGAAGCAGGAGCCGGAAGAGACGCCGAAAGCCCGCAAGGCGGTGGCCAAGAAGCCCGTCGCCAAGAAGGCGGTGGCGCAGAAGCCTCAGCCCAAGGGCAAGGACGAGCCTGAGCCCAAGGGCAAGGATGGCGGCAAGCGCAGCCTGGTGCCGCAACTGCCGCGCAAGAGCTGAAAGGTTCGCCTATGAAGGGCCCGGTGACGGGCCCTTTTTTCATTGGCTGGCCGGTTTGCCGACACAGCGCCCCTGCTTTTCAGGGCAGATGTTGTTAGGTCAGGCGGCGAGGCCCTCGGGTGCAAACTTGCCCAGGAAGTACCCGCACGCCTTCCAGATGGCGATCGAAATCAGAACGCTCGCATAGCCATCCACGGCATAATGCCAGCCAAGGACGACCGAGCCGACCATGATGATTGCGGCGAATGCCCACATCAAAAGGCCGGCCAACCATGAGCGGCGTGTTGCATAAAGCGCGAAAAGCACCGCCATCGCTACATGCATGGACGGGAAGGCGGATATGCCGAGACTGCCTGGCGTCGCCCCGATATAGCCGCTCCACACAATGTCCTGCGTGCTGAGCGCCCAGATCGGATAGATGCGATCGGCGGCGGCGAGTGCTTGCATCAGGGAATGATAGTCGCTGCCCAGCCCCAGTCGCTCGTAAAAGCACGGCCCTGCCGAAGACAGGCCCATCGCCAGGAAAAAACCCGCCAGTATCCACACGAGCATGAAGCTCATCAGGAACTGGTGACGCAGCTTCGTGTCCCTGCGCGTGATGCAAGCGATGAAGACCGAGGCGATAAGGACGACGAACCAGGAATTGTAAGCCAGGTTGAACGATCTTACGGCGAGCGGCGACTGGACGATAAACCATAGCCATTCATGGGGCGCTCGGCCGAAATGCAGCACCCGGTCGGCCTGAGCCAATGCGTGATCCCATGCGAATGGCGAAAGGATCGCGACCGCGCCTTTCAACACACCGAAAGCGGATATGAGCGCAATGCACGCGGCCAGACCATTCAGGCTGTTGGCGTTGCGCTCGGCGTCGCCGAAGACGCCGCCGATCGATCGCAGGAAAGTGCCGAGCGGCTCAGGATCCCGCTTGATGAGTGCAAGGTGAAAAAAGCTGCCGAGTGCGAAGGCGCAGCCACCGATCCAGAAAGCGAAAAGAAGGTATTGGGAATAGTCTTCCAGCACGCCGAAATCCGGCATGTTTCCGGTGCGCAGGCCGACCGCGGCTGCCAAAAGCAGGGCAGCGATGGCCATCGCGTGCAGCAGGCGGTGTCGCCGGTACGCGTCCGCCAAGGTGCGCAGAAAGGCCCGCCCGGCAGCTGCTTTTACCAACGGCTCTGATGTCGCAACCGAATGTTCCACGATTTTGAAAACCCAAACGCATCCCGGTACGGAGCACGTTATCACGGCGTGGTTTGATATTTTCCTAACCGACGTGGTGGATTGTGGCACCTCAACCGTTCAGCGCTGCTCGGATCTTCGCCGCGTTCTCCGTCAGCACTTCGGGCTTCTCCATCTGCCCCGTATGCGGCTTGAGCGCGATGCCTTCGAACCGCGGGATGACATGGACATGTAGGTGGTAGACGGTCTGGCCGGACGCCGGTTCGTTGAACTGCAGGATGGTGACCCCGTCAGCGCCGAAAGCCTTTTTGACCGCCAGCGCGACCGTTTGGACCGTGGTGAACAGCCGGCCGAGCGTCGCGGGATCGGCATCGAGCAGATTGCGCGACGGTGCTTTGGGCACCACCAGCGTGTGACCGGGGCCTTGCGGCATCACATCCATGAAGGCGACCACGGCATCATCCTCGTAGATGCGGTGCGAGGGGATTTCGCCGCGCAGGATCTTTGCGAAGATATTGCTGGGGTCGTAGGCCTCGGTCATGGCGGCGCTCCGGGAGTATGCTCCCGGTGTAGCGAAGCTGTCCCGGACCGGCAAGATGGTCAGGTAAGATGGTCAGGCGAGGGCAGGGGCGGATCGCTATTCCTCAAGATCCTTGCGGAACGGCGTATGCTCTTCCAGGATTTCGCCCATCCGCTCGACCTCGCGGCGTTCCCGCCGGAGATAGTCGGCCACAGCATTGCGCAGGCCGGGATGTGCGATGTAGTGCGCCGAATGCATGGTCACGGGACGATAGCCGCGCGCCAGCTTGTGCTCACCCTGCGCGCCGGCCTCGACCACCTTCAGCTTACGCTCGATGGCGAAGTCGATGGCCTGATGGTAGCAAACTTCGAAATGCAGGAACGGGTGGTCCTCGATGCGGCCCCAATTGCGGCCGTAGAGCGCATCGGAGCCGATGAAGTTGATGGCGCCGGCGACATAGCGGCCATTGCGCTTGGCCATTACCAACAGGATATCCTGGGACATGCGCTCGCCGATCAGCGAGAAGAACTTGCGGTTGAGATAGGGCCGGCCCCATTTGCGGCTGCCGGTATCCATATAGAAGGCGAAGAAATCGTCCCAGGCCCTTTCGGTCAGGTCCTTGCCGGTCAGCCGGTCGATCGAGATATCGTTGGCGAGCGCCTCGCGCCGCTCCTTCTTCATCGCCTTGCGCTTGCGCGATGCCAGCGTGGCGAGGAAATCGTCATAGGTCGAAAAGCCTTCGTTGAAGAAGTGGAACTGCTGGTCGGTGCGGTGCAGGAAGCCGGCTGCTTCCAGCGTTGCAACGTCGCTTTCACTGGCGAAGGTGACATGCGCGGACGACACGCCGAGCTTTTCCGTCACCGCCTTTAGGCCCGCTGCGAGACCGGCCTTCACAATGGCGCTGTCCTCGCCCTTGCTGACCAGCAGGCGAGGGCCGGTGACCGGAGAGAACGGCACGGCGCATTGCAGTTTCGGATAGTAGTTGCCGCCGGCGCGTTCGAACGCATCGGACCAGCCGTGGTCGAAGACATATTCGCCCTGGCTGTGCGATTTGAGATAGCAGGGCACGGCGCCCAGCAATCTGCCTTGGGCATTTTCCAGTCTGAGATGATGACCTTGCCAGCCGGTACGCCGCACGGCGCAGCCGGAATCTTCAAGCGCGCTCAGAAAAGCATATGAAACGAGAGGGTTATAGCCATTTTCTGTGTCGCTGCGGGTTGTGCCGGTAAAGCCGTTCCACTCGTCGCAGGTGAAGGCATTGATGCCGGCGGCAACGCGGATGGAAAACTCCGCATTCGCCGTTTGCCCGTCACCTTCATCACCCTGATCCATGGGGCTTATTTAAGCTCTGTCGGGGCCGCTACAAGTCACGTTTCAGGCACTTCCATCAGGCGACATTGACCAGATCGGGTTCGAACCCTTCGAACGTCATCTGGTCGGCGTATTTGAAGGTGAGATCCACCGCCGGCTGGTCATGCACCGTCCAGGTGATGACAGGCATTTTAAGCCTTTCGCGCACGAAGCTGACGAACGGGTTCGGCAGATCGCCCGCGGCATAGGAGGTGAAGGCGAGGTCATGCGCCAGCATGGCGAAATGCGCCTCGATCAACTGGTTGTCCTGGCCATAGGCCGTGAGCCCGCCCGGAATTCCTGGCGCATCCCTGGGGAAATCGCGGACCAGCCAGTGGTCGAACGACATGATCGCCGCCTTGCCCTTGTAGCGCTCCAGCATCTTGCCGACGCTCGCCACCAGGCCCTCGTCGTAGCCGGGCACACCCTTCAATTCGACCACCAAAGGCACGCGGCCGTCGACCAGGTCGAGCACCTCCTGAAGTGTCGGCACATGGTCCTTGGTGCCGCCGATCCTGAGCGCCGCCAGTTCCGCTGCCGTGCGCTGCCAGACGAAGCCGTCCTGGCCGGTCAACCGACTGAGATCGCCGTCATGAATGATGACGGGGACGCGGTCGGACGACAAATGCACGTCGCATTCGATCGCATAGCCGCGCTCGGCGGCAGCAGCGAAGGCCGACAGCGTGTTTTCCCAGCGCGTCTTGTTCATGTCGTGAAAGCCGCGATGCGCCACCGGGCGGGCGGTCAGCCAGGAAAGGTCGGTCATTGTCTTGGTCCTGCTCATGCGACCTCGAAGACGGCTTCGATTTCCACTGCGGCATTAAGCGGCAGACAGGCGGTGCCGACGGCGGAGCGGGCATGCTTGCCGCGCTCGCCAAGGGCCGCGACCAGGAAATCGGAGGCGCCATTGGCGACCAGATGCTGCTCGACGAAATCCGGCACTGATGCAACAAAGACGGTGATCTTGACCAGCCGCTGGATTTTTTCGAGATCGCCAAGTGCTGCTTTTGCCTGCGCCAAGATGTTGATTGCACAGTACTTTGCGCCTTCCTTGCCGGTTGCCGTGTCGACGTCGCGGCCGAGCAGGCCGCTTGCCTGCAGCTTGCCGTCCTTGAGCGGCAACTGCCCGGCGGTGAACAAAAGATTGCCGGACCTGCAATAGGGCACATAGTTCGCGGCGGGCGCTGCGGCGGCAGGTATCGTCACGCCGAGATCGCTTAGCCGCTTTTCGATTGTTTCACTCATCGTATTTCCCTATTGCTTGGAGACGCCGCGCTGGCCGGGCCGAAATTGCTATTTTTGCCTCGCTTCCGCCACGACTTTTTTTAAGCTGGACCATCCTTACCTGCGGCCTGCCATCAGCTGCGACGATCGGAGCCCTTTATGCGCGCAACGCGCCTTGCCTTCCACGCCGTTCTCGTTCCGGTGCTGTTCTCGATGGCTCCAGCCTTTGCCGTGCCGGCGCTGCAGGCGCATCGCGCCGTCTACGATCTTACCCTCGACAAGGCGTCGGACCGCTCGGGCATCACCGGCATTTCCGGCCGCATGGTCTATGAGTTCAACGGCTCGCCCTGCGAGGGCTATACGGCAAAATTCCGTTTCGTCACCCAGATCGCCACCGGCGACAACACCAGGCTGACCGACCAGCAGACGACCACGTTCGAGGACGCTGAAGGCAAGACCTTCTCGTTCGTGACCAAATCCTTCGTCGACCAGAACCTAGACAAGGAGGTCAAGGGCACCGCCACGAAAGAGACCAAGGGCCTCAAGGTCGACATCGACAAGCCCGAGAAGAACAGCCTGGAACTCGCCGCTACTCAGTTCCCGACCCAGCATCTGGTCGAACTGATCGGCAAGGCCGAGAAGGGCGAGAATTTCTACGAAACCAGCCTGTTCGACGGTTCGGAGGATGCCAACAAGGTGATGACCACCACCGTCATCGTCGGCAAGAAGGCCGAGGGCGACAAGGCCGACCCCGAAGCGCCGGCGCTGGCCAAGCTTGCAGGCGACAAATACTGGCCGGTCGACATCGCCTATTTCGACGAGACCGACAAATCGGGCGAAGAGGTGCCGGAATACCGCATCAGCTTCAAGCTGCACGAGAACGGCATCACCCGCGACCTCACAATGGACTATGGCGAGTTCTCGATGACCGGAAAGCTGGTCAACCTGTCGCTGTTCGATCAGACCAAGCCTTGCCCGGTCTCGAAATAGCAACAATGCGGCGCTGGCCACGGCAGGCTTGATGGCAGTTCCCGATGGCGGTCTATGTCGATGCGGCGATCTGGAAATGGGCCGGCCATCGCTGGTGCCACCTGATGGCCGACGATACGGACGAACTGCATCGTTTCGCCGCCGAGCTTGGCGTCAAGCGTTCGTCCTACCAGGGGCCGCCCAGGACATCGGCGCCGCACTATGACATAACCGGCTTCGAGCGCGACCGGGCGGTGCGGCTCGGCGCCATCGAATGCAGCCGCGAGGAGATCGTTGCGATCTTCAGGCGCGTACGGGTACCCAACGGAAAGGGCCGATCGTGACCCTAACGGCATTCCTGGCTTATTGCCTTGCCATCACACTTGCCGCCGCCACGCCGGGACCGGCGATGTTCACGGTGATCACCAACGGCGTGGCACGCGGCTTCCTGCGTGCGTTCGTCGCCGGAATGGGCATTGCCGCCGGCGATGCCGTGCTGGTCACCCTGGCACTGCTCGGGCTGGTGGCGCTGGCCCAGACCTTCGAATGGGTGTTTCTCCTGTTGAAATACGCCGGTGCGGCCTACCTGATTTTCCTCGGCATCAAGATGTGGCGGGCCGCGGCCGCGCAATCGGCCGCGCAAGGAATCCCCCAAACCGGATTGTCGCGGTCGTTCCTGCTTGGCGCCTCCGTGGCGCTCGGCAACCCGAAGGCGATCCTGTTCCACGCCTCGATCATGCCGCTGATCCTCAACCTCGACACCATGACGTTTGCCGACGGCCTGCTGGTGGTGGCAGTCGTCGTCGGCGCCAATATTCTCACCATTGGCATCTACGCCGCGCTGGCGGGCAGGGCATCCGGCTGGCTCAGGACGCCCGAACGCATGCGGCTGATTAACCGGTTCGCCGGCAGCGCCATGATCGGCACCGGAGCGCTGATTGCCGCACGCTGAGCGATGAAGCACCTCACCGCTTGCGTTTGCAGCGCTTCCCCTCTATATGCGCGCTCATTCCACACACGGACTTTGGTGTCTGCCCGGGAGAAATCCGGCTGAAACCTCCGGTGGCGTTCGAGGACAAAGTCCAAAAATGCCTGTGTCCGTGGAGGCTAACCGGAAAAGGAACTAAGAATGGCACTGCCTGATTTCAGCATGCGCCAGCTTTTGGAAGCTGGCATTCACTTCGGCCACCAGACCCACCGCTGGAACCCGAAGATGGCGCCTTACATCTACGGCGCCCGCAACAACATCCACATCATCGACCTGTCGCAGACGGTGCCTTTGCTGCACCAGGCTCTGAAGCAGGTTTCCGACACCGTTGCCAAGGGCGGCCGCGTGCTGTTCGTCGGCACCAAGCGCCAAGCGTCCGACATCGTCGCCGACGCCGCACAGCGTTCGGCCCAATACTATGTCAACTCGCGTTGGCTCGGCGGCATGCTGACCAACTGGAAGACGATCTCGAATTCGATCCAGCGCCTGCGCAAGCTCGACGAGATGCTGGCCGGCGAAGCCCAGGGCCTGACCAAGAAGGAACGCCTGAACCTCGACCGCGAGCGCGAGAAGCTCGACAAGGCGCTCGGCGGTATCAAGGACATGGGCTCGACGCCCGACCTGATGTTCGTCATCGACACCAACAAGGAAGCGATCGCCATTCTCGAGGCCAAGCGCCTCGGCATTCCGGTCGTTGCCATCATCGATTCGAACTGCGATCCGGACAAGATCGACTTCCCGATCCCCGGTAATGACGACGCGGCGCGCGCCATCCAGCTCTATTGCGACCTGATCGCCAAGGCTGCCATCGACGGCATCGCCCGCCAGCAGGGCGCGCTCGGCGTCGACATCGGCGCCTCGGTCGAAGCTCCGGTCGAACCGGCGCTTGATCCGGCTCCGGCCCCGGCTGCGGACGCTCCGGAAGCTTGACAATCGAAGGCCGGTTGCGGCCTTCATCATTCTCATATTTGGCACGCTAGACGGACGCATCACCGAGTACCGGTGGTGCGTCGGTGCATTTAAAACAAAGAGGCGACAATGAGCATTTCGGCTGCACAGGTCAAAGAACTCCGCGACTTGACCGGCGCGGGCATGATGGACTGCAAGGCGGCGTTGACCGAGACCAACGGCAACATCGAAGAGGCCGTCGACTGGCTGCGCAAGAAGGGCATTTCCAAGGCCGACAAGAAGGCTGGCCGTACTGCCGCCGAAGGCCTGATCGGCGTCGACTCCGGCGTCCGCGAGGCCGCCATCGTCGAGGTTAACTCCGAGACCGATTTCGTGGCCCGCAACGAGCAGTTCCAGGAGATCGTTCGCAATGTCGCCAAGGTCGCGCTTGCTTATGGCACGACGGAGGCTGTCTCTGCCGCAAAGTATCCGGGTTCGGACAAGTCGGTCACTGACACCATCAAGGACGCCGTTGGCACCATTGGCGAGAACATGAGCTTCCGCCGTTCGGCCAAGCTCACCGTCCCGCACGGTGCTGTCGCAACCTACGTCCACAATGCGGTTGCCGATGGTCTTGGCAAGCTCGGCGTTCTGGTCGCGATCGAGACGACGGGCAATGAGCATGCCGCCAACGCCTTTGGCCGCCAGGTCGCCATGCATGTCGCCGCCACCAACCCGCTGGCGTTGACCGCCGAGCAGATCGATCCGGCAGCGGTCGAGCGCGAGAAGGCGATCTTCGCCGACCAGGCGCGCCAGTCCGGCAAGCCGGAAGCGATCATCGAAAAGATGGTCGAAGGCCGCCTGCGCAAGTTCTACGAGGAAGTCGTGCTCCTCAAGCAGGCCTTCGTGCTCAATCCCGACATCACTGTCGAGCAGGCGCTGAAGGATGCCGAGAAGGACATCGGCGCTCCGGCCAAGATCTCCGCCTATCTGCGCTTTGCGCTGGGCGAAGGCATCGAAAAGGAAGAGACCGATTTCGCGGCGGAAGTCGCGGCGGCGGTGAAGAAGTAGTTTTAAAAATAGCCCCGAAAAGGGCTTCTCAGCTCAGGCAACTCGGCCGGGTGTCCGCAAGGATGCTCGGCCGATTTCTTGTGCGGTGTCGATGAAGGCCCTGAGCTTTGGCGCCGTCGACGCCCTGCGCGGGAAGTAAAGGAAGAGGCCGGGCTCCTCGATCGCCGTTTGCGGCAGGATCTGAACGAGGCGGCCGGCGGCCAATTCCGCGCGCACCAGCGGCTCGAACACATAGGTCAGCCCGACGCCGGCAAGCGCAAGGTCGATCGCGGCCAGCGAATCGGTGACGATGACCGTACCCTTCGTCTCGGCCACGACATCCTTGCCGTCCTCAGTCAGGTCCCAGCGATAGAGTGCGCCGGAGCGCACAAGCCGGTAGCCGATGCAATTGTGGTCCGAAAGATCCGCCACACCGCGCGGACGGCCATGCCGGCCGACATAGGCGGGGGAGGCGACGATCACGGCGTTGAATGGCGGCGTCAGCCGGACCGTGACCATGTCCTGTGCGATCATCTCGCCCAGCCGGATGCCGGCATCAAAACCCTCGCCGACAATGTCCACCAGCCCCTGGTCGGTGAGCAATTCGATGGTCACATCAGGATAGCGTTCAGCCATCGCGGCGGCCACGGGAGTGACGGCAAGTGGAACGGCGATGTTGGGAACGTTCAACCTGAGCAAGCCGGAGGGCCGGCCCTTGATGGCTCGGATGCGGTCCATTCGGTCGGCGATATCCTGGAGGGCAGGGGCTGCCGTCTCCACCAGCGCCTTGCCGGCTTCCGTCAGCGAGACGCTGCGCGTGGTGCGCGCAAACAGCGGCTGGCCGATCCGCTCCTCCACGAGGCGCACCGCATGGCTGACGGCGGATGGGGACATGCCCAGTTCGGCCGCAGCTAGCGCAAAGCCGCCGCGTCGGGCAACGGCGACGATGACAGGCAAATGACTGAGCAGATCCCGATCCATTCATGCATGATATCGCATAGTACTTGCGAACACTTCAATGTTCTCGATGCCGACAGGCTGACCCATATTGCCGTCACCAATGCACAAGGAGAAGAGAGATGAATGCCTTGAAACACGCTACCTTCGCCGCAGCCCTTGCTCTGGCGCCGGCTGATGCCGGCGGCGCGGCCGAGCCGTCCGGTTGGCGCGCGCTCGCCGACGAACGCGCCGTCATCCGCATCGCCGATGCCATCGACCGTGCCGTCGATGCGCAGGACTGGAAGCTTGCCCGCTCCTATTTCGCCGACCGTGTCACCGTCGACTTCAGCAGCCTGTCAGGACAGCCTGCCGCCACCATCCCCTCCGACGATCTGATCGGTACCTGGGCCGGCAACCTCAGGGGCAGCAAGACCAGCCTGCATCTGCGCACCAATCACCAGGTGATCTTTGAGGCGGACGCGGCGACCGTCTCTTCGAACGGCTATGCCTGGAACCGGATGGAAGGCAATGGCGACCCGCTGTGGGAAGTCTGGGGCACCTACGAGCACCATCTGGTTCGCTCCGGGACCGGCTGGAAAGTCGACGGCTTCGTTTTCCGCGCCACGCATGAGCGCGGCAATCCCTGGGTCAAGATGACGCCTGGCCAGTGAGCCGGCGTCAAGAAATCAGGATAGGAAAAACACCATGACCATGAGCTATTACACACTGGGCAACAGCGGCCTGCGCGTCAGCCGGTTGGCACTGGGCACCATGACCTTTGGCACCGAATGGGGCTGGGGCGCGGACAGGGAAACCGCGCGCGCCATGGCCGACGCCTATGTCGAGGCCGGCGGCAATTTCTTCGACACCGCCGACCTCTACACCGGCGGCACAGCCGAAACCTGGCTCGGCGAATTCATCGCCGAGCGAGGCTTGCGCGACAGAGCCGTGATCGCCACGAAATTCACCTTCAACGCGGAGCCCGGCAATCCGAACGCCGGTGGCAATGGCCGCAAGAACATCTTGCGCGCCGTGGACGCCTCGCTGAAGCGGTTGGGCACTGACTATATCGACCTCTACCTCCTCCATGTCTGGGACGGGCTGACGCCGGCCGAGGAGGTCATGCGCACGATGGATGATCTCGTGCGTGCGGGCAAAATTCGCCATGTCGGCCTGTCCGATGTGCCGGCTTGGTATGCTGCCCGCGCGCAGACGATCGCCGAGTGGCGCGGCTACGAGCCGGTGTCGGCCCTGCAGCTTGAATATTCGCTGGCGGAGCGTTCGATCGAAAATGAGTTCGTGCCCTTCGGCACCCGCCATGGCGCAGGAATCATGGGGTGGAGCCCGCTGGCCAGCGGGCTGCTCAGCGGCAAGTACCGGCCGACGCAGGAAGGCCATGCCGGCCGGCTCGACGGCTTTCGCAACACCACTCATCCGGGGTTCCAGAAGTTCACCGAGCGCAACTGGGCGATCGTGGCGGAGCTCGAAAAAGTTGCCGCCGAACTCGGACGCAGCATGGCGCAGGTCGCGCTCAACTGGGTGGCAACGCAACCGGGCATCGCCACCGTGATTCTTGGCGCCACCAAGCTGGCGCAGTTGCAGGACAATCTGGCGGCGTTGGATTTCACTTTACCCGCCGAGCTTCGCGCGCGGCTGGATACGGTCAGCAAGACACCGCCGCCATTCCCGTACGCCTATTTCGGTTCCGACATACAAGCCCGGGTTACCGGCGGCGCCGTGACCGGCGACAAGCCGTTGGGGTATGCGCCGCCGCTGCTGGTCGAGGGCGACGCCGTCAGCATCACCAGCAACTGACGGGCCGCGACGGGAAGGCGGAATTGGGCGAGGGGGCGCGCGGGCACTAGCGGCGCCCCAGCGGGGTGGGGGCACAGCACAT
>NZ_JAMYPB010000081.1:0-15388 GCF_040320135.1 Mesorhizobium sp. M0772
CGGCTCTTAGTGTAAACCACACTCCGCACCCCTCCCCCCCCCCCCCCCTCCCCGGCCCCCCCCCCGCCCCCCCCCCGCGCGCCGCCGCCCGGCCGGCCCCGGCCCGATCGGATTACATCGTGTCGAGGCCGATCAGCTCGATCTTGTAGCCGTCGGGGTCTTCGACGAAAGCGATGTGGGTGGTGCCGTGCTGCATCGGGCCGGGCTTGCGCGGGATCTTGGCGCCGCGCTTTTCCAGTTCGGCGCAGACGGCGTAGATGTCGTTGACGCCGAGCGCCAGATGGCCGAAGCCGGTGCCGATCTCGTAGGGCTCCTCGCGGCCCCAGTTCAGCGTCAGCTCGACGACGGCTTCCTTGTCCTCGGGGCCGTAGCCGACAAAGGCGTTGGTGAACTTGCCGCCGGGGTAGTCGTCGCGGCGCAGCAGGGTCATGCCGAGCACCTCGGTGTAGAAGGCGATCGACTTGTCGAGGTCGAGCACCCTGATCATGGTGTGCATATAGCGAAATCCCGGGGCGTCGCTCATTGGGGAAGTCCTCCGAATTCTGTGATTTGCGGGTCTGATCATCCACATCGAACGCTTGGCGGCAAGCCTCGCTTGATGTTCTCAAGCAGGGTTGTATGATAACACGACAACGCCGGTATTTGTCCAGCCGTTTTGCCGAGGGGCCCAGAGCCAATCCATGAATGCCGTGCCGCCACCCTCCGCATCGCAGATCGCAGCCCTGGCCGGCTTGCTGCCGAATGGCGGGCTGCTGACCGAGGAAGTGGATCTGGCGCGCTACAGCCGAGATTGGTCGGGCGATCATTTCGGCCGGCCGCTGGCGGTGGCGCGGCCCTCTTCGGTGGAGGAAATGTCGGCGCTGATGCGGTTCTGCCATGCCGAGCGCATTCCGGTCGTGCCGCAAGGCGGCCTGACCGGGCTCGTCGGCGCCGCAGTGGCGGCGGATGGCGGCGAGATCGTCATCTCGCTGGAGCGCATGAACAAGATTCGCTCGATCAGCCCGATCGACTTCGCCATCGTGGTCGAGGCCGGCTGCATTCTCGAGGACGCCAAGCGCGCCGCCGAAGCGAGCGACTGCCTGCTGCCGATCACGTTCGGCGCGCAGGGCAGCTGCCGCATCGGCGGCAATGTCGCCACCAATGCCGGCGGCTTCAACGTGCTGCGCTACGGCATGACGCGCGACCTGGTGCTTGGCCTCGAAGTGGTGCTGGCCGACGGCCGCATCTGGAACGGGCTGAAAGTGCTGCGCAAGGACAACCGCGGCTATGATCTGAAGCAGATCTTCATCGGCTCGGAGGGCACGCTCGGCATCGTCACCGCGGTGGCGCTGAAGCTGTTTCCCAAGCCGACGCAGATCGAAACAGCACTTGTCGGCTTGCGCTCGGTCGAGGATGCGATGGCACTCTATGCCCGCGCCCGGCGCGATTGTAGCGACCTGCTCACCGCCTTCGAACTGATCCTGCGCGTCGGCATCCAGATCACCATGCGCGAAGGCCAGGATCTTCCCGATCCGCTCAGCCAGCCCTATCCCGTCTATGTGCTGATCGAGGTGTCGTCGGGCGGGCTGATCGACCTCTCCAATATGCTGCTGGGGTTTCTCGGCAGCGTCGAGGACTTCGTCGAGGACGGCGTCATCGCTTCGACCAGGGCTCAAGGTGAGCGGTTGTGGCTCTACCGCGAGATCATGGTCGAGCGGCAGGGCAGGGGCGGGCGCTACCTGCGCACCGATGTCTCGGTGCCGATCTCCAGGCTTGCCGATTTCGTCACCGATGCGCTGGCCGCCTTGGAGAAAGCCCGGCCCGACGCGCTGGCCGTCACCTACGGCCATGTCGGCGACGGCAACATCCACCTCAACGTCGTGCCGCCGGAAGGCATGGGCACCGAGGCGATGGAACATCTGTTCGAGCAGGCGGAAGCCGAGATCTTCACCGTCGTCGATCGCTATGGCGGCTCTATCAGCGCCGAGCACGGCATCGGCCGGGTCAAGCAGAAGGCGTTCCTCGAACGCATCGATCCGGTGACGCTCGACCTCGCCGCCGGCATCAAGGACGCATTCGACCCGCGCCACATTCTCAGCAACGGCCGCATTCTGGCGTCCGCACCCGCCGTCGACTATAGGTGAGCGATGACGCTGAAACTCGACAAGGTCAATCGCGGCCCACACCTCTCCACTCTGGTGGCCAGTTCCATCTCGCGCGAGATCGCGCATGGCCGGCTGAAGCCGGGTGACCAACTGCCGACCGAGGCGGCGCTGGCAACCACTTTCGGGGTCAGCCGCAACGTGGTGCGCGAGGCGATCGCGCGGCTGCGCTCGGAAGGCCGAATCTGGTCGCAGCAGGGGCGCGGCGCCTTCGTGGTCGAGAGCAACAACCCGACGGTGCTGACCATCGACCATGAGACGCTGCAGCGCGCCGACTCGTTTCGCAATCTGTTCGAACTGCGTGGCATCCTCGAAGTGCAGGCGGCGGCCCTTGCCGCAAAACGGCGCAGCGACGCCGATCTCAAAGCCATGGGCGATGCGCTGTCCGGCATGCGCGCCGCCCCCTATGGCAGCGTCGCCTGGCTGCGCAGCGACCTCGAATTCCACCGCACCGTCGCCGAGGCGACGCGCAATTCCTACATGGGCCAATTCCTGGTCTTCGTGTCCGAGCGGGTGCGCGAAAGCATTCTCGCCGCCGGCAACCAGCAAAAGTCGGACGACATGGCCCGCATCACGCTCGGCGAACATGAGCGCATCCTGAGAGCGATCCGTGCCGGCGACGCCGAAGGGGCGCAAGCCGCGATGCGCGACCATCTGGCGGGCGCGGCGCTGCGGGTGGGGTTGCATGAGGGGGAAGCTGCGGAGATAGCGCCGGGGCCCGAGGCAGCGTCTCCGGTACGGCATTCGCGGTTGCGGAAGGCTGTGCGCGGGCAGGCTTAGGGATAGCCTTGCCTTGTCCGCGCGCTGGGCCAATCGCCTATGGCGGCGCTGACCCCCACTCCGTCTCGGCTTCGCCGAGCCACCTTGCCGGGGCGAGCCACGGGTCTCTCCCGTCCTTCGGACCCCCCATTTCATGGGGGATGAGGAAATGCCAATCTCCGAGATCGCAGCCCTTCAAAAGCTTGGGTTTCCTCTCCCCCACGAATGTGGGGTAGAGGTGGCTCGGCGAAGCCGAGACGGAGTGGGGGAGCGCCATATCAGATGTCACTCGGTCGTCGGCTCACCAGCTCAGGGCCGGAGATAGGCCGCCACCCACCGCGCTATTTCAGCGGCAAAAACAGCTCAAGCACCACCTCGCGCACCGGTCCGTTCGACGAAAAGTGTCGCTGGCAATAGATCGGAAAGTCGCGCGCCTCCTCGCCGCTGGCCGGAAGCCATTCGCGGTACAGGTAGAGCGCTGCCGGCTCGAGATTGTTGGTGTTGCCGGGATAGCGCAGCACCGCGCAGCGTCCGCCGGGGATGACGCCGGCCTTCATCTGCACGTCCTCGATCGGCCCGCCTTCTACCGGCAGGTCGGTTCCGGCACAAATATCCATGCTGTAATCGGCCGGGTTCGCCGGCTCCCTTTCGGAACGGAAGATGTTGAAGGTCGGGCTTGTCTCGGGCGAGAGGCCGGCCGCCTTGCGCCAGGCGATGAAGCGCTGGATGGTGTCAGGAAGCGTCGCCCTATCGCCGCGATGCTCCATGATCGCCACCGGCGTCGGGGGCACATCGCGGATCATCACGTCGGCGGGTTCGAAGATTATCTGCATGAGCGTGGTCCTTGCTTTGTCGAGCGGCCCGAAGGCCATGAGCCACGCCCCCCAGTCGGGGGACTTCCGGAACGACGAAGGCGATTGTCCGAACCGTTGCCGAAAGGCGCGGGCGAAGGCATCCGGTGCGTCGTAACCGGCATCCATCGCTATGTCGGTGACGCTTTGGGCGTCGCTCTCGGCAAGCCGGTACGAAGCGCGCTTCAGGCGGGCGAGCTGGACATAGCGATGCACGGACAAGCCGAAGGTTGACGTGAACTGCCGGTGGAAATGGTATTTCGAGAACGCCGCGACGCCGCTCAACGCTTCCAGGCCCAGATCGCCGTCCAGATGCTGGTCTATGTGGTCCAGCACCCGCTGCATCCGGGCTTGGTAGTTTTCAAGTGGCGTCATCAAACGTCTCGTCCTGCGTGGCGACACCAGATAGGCGGTTCCGGACATGTCGCGCTCGACCGATCTTGCGGTTTGACATGGATGGGCTGGTGGGCGCCAGCGGGTGCTAGAGGCGCACCTGATCTGCCTGAGATTGAAGCGGCCGCGGAGTCAGTGTCACGGGCGCAGGAGGTTGCGTCCGGTGCGGCATTCACGGCTGCAGAAGGCCGTGCGCAATCGGGCTAGGGTGTAAAGGTACGCCGAAGACACCCAAAGCGATGCGCGCTAAGGCAAAAGACGCCCGCGTTCTCCGCTACGACTGACGTGGAGTGCGCCAAGCATGAGGCCGAAGAATTTCATAACACTTTGCGATGTCGCTCATAGCTCAACGCTCTCTGTGTACCCTGCGCGAAAGACGCCAAGGGTACGAGATCAGCAACTTGTTCCATCAGCGCTGCATCATCGTGCTCAAGGGCACGGTCAAACACCGCGAAGCGTTCAATTGGCTCGTTGAGCGCAGCCTTCACGTCGGAAAACGCGACGTACTTTGCAGCAATCGAGTTATGATGCGGCGCGACAGCATCAATAAGCAAGATCGGCGCGGCGTCACGCCTTACAACCGCAAAATCAAAAACATGCTGCTTGCCGCTCTTGCCGCGCAAACTGAATCTCTCCTCCGTAGGCATATCCTTCGGGACTGTCTTCTCAAGAATACGGCCTATCCGCTCCTTGAGAGATGTTTCTGCGGCAGCCACAAACTTTGCTACAGCGGCATTCGCGGTCGCAGCGGAAGCGTTTGCTACAGCTAGGATAGCCGCCGTAAGCCATTCTTTGTCTGAAACACGAGCCACAAGGACATTGCCTCGCTCAGTCAGATTGAAGCGCGCCGCCTGCTCTTCCATGACGTTGGCAATCAGTCGAGGATCACGCCCGTGTGCCCACGCTGAGCGATATGCGTTGCCGGAATCGTGGACTTCGAAACCATCACGCTTCTTGCTGACAAAAACATCCACCGGCTCGAAAGAAGGATATAGGCAATGAGTGGGCACACGAATACCCTCCTCGGTCGCCTTGAGGATCTCGTAATCAGCTAGCAGACCGGCGATTTCGTCGCTCAGAGTCATGGCTTTTGTTCCAGGCGCATTGTCCGTTGTGCAGGCACATCGAATGATCTCTGATCATGGGACAATGTGAGGTTAACGCGGCCGCAAAAATCGGCAAGTACCTGCGGCAGCTTTCGTACTTGCACATTTATGGGGCGCCTATATGGCAAACCACCCCAGCCACTGTTCCTGACAGCGTCGACATTGTCGTACCACGCATGCTCATGAACACCGCACACCCTTGGTGGCAAGTTGAACTTCCCGGCGTCATGGGGATTTGGCTTACACTCATCTGGCTGCGCGACATCGACACGCCAGATGGGCTGCCCCCTAAAGATTAAACTCATCGACGGATATTCGGGAAAGCGAAAGCGGAAACGAAGATGCGCCCTGACGATCCCGATATCGTCCTCAATAGGCCATTTCGCTTCTTTGTCCCCTATCCTTGTGGAGTCGGTCCACTCCGGCGGGCCGCCCTGAAGCGATTTCGCACCAGCGAGAAAGTCATTGACCTGGTTCAGCTCGGTAGCTGACGGTTTGATGAACATGACGCACCGTAACGGTGGAATCTCTTTTGGAAACAGTCTCTTTCCAACTGTTCACAGAATTTTGGCGCGTCGAGTAATACTGCGAAGGATGCAGATGGGCAGTTGGCTTGCGCGTTCGAATACTAAATCGCCGCGCCGTATCGCTCCAGCGCTGTCACGTCTCCGCCGCCCCCACCAGCGAAACCCCGTTCAACCCCGCAACAATATCCGATAGCGCCGGCACGAACTTCTCGCCATGACCCGTCGTGACGGCCATCGCAAACCCATTGCGCACCGCCGCGCCGATCGGGTTGGCGATGCCGGCGGACTGGGCGAAGGAGGCGAGATAGGTCATGTCCTTGAGCGCGTTGGCGATGGCGAAGCGTTGGGCGTTTTCGTTGCGGTTGAGGACGAAGTCGAAGAAGGCCTGGTAGAAGCCGCAATCCATGCGGCTGCCGGAGATGACGCTGTTGAAGACCTGCGGCGTCAGCCCGGCCTTGGCGCCGAGGCTCAGCGCTTCCGAGTAGATCGCGGAATAGCCCATCGAGACGAAATTGTTGAGCAACTTCATGGTGTGGCCGCTGCCGGTCGGGCCGGTGTGGACGACACGCGCGGCGAAGGCCTCGAGCACCGGCCGCGCTCGGGCGACGATTTCGGCCGGGCCGCCGACCATGACGTCGAGCTTGCCCTCGGTGGCTTCCTTGGGCGTGCGCGCCAGCGGCGCGTCGATCAGCGTCATCCCCTGCTCCGCGAGGTCGGCGGCAAGCGCTGTCGTCGATGACGGGTTGGAGGTCGAGCAGTCGATGATCAGCAACGGCGTCTTGGCCGCAGCAAGCCCGTCCGCGCCCTTGACCAGCGCTTCGACCTCGCGCGAACCGGTGACGCACAGGATGACGATGTCGCTCGCTGCGGCGAGTTCGCGCGGGCTTGCCGCCTCGCTGGCGCCGGCGGCGATCAGCCGGTCGGCGGCGGTGCGGCTGCGGTGGACGTGGACCGTCAGCGGCCAGGCCTTGCGCAACAGATTGTCGGCCATGCCGGCGCCCATGCTGCCCAGGCCGATGAAGCCGATGCGTTCTTTCATGCAATCCTCGGGTTCTTTCATGTAATTCTCCTTGGACCCACACCGGCGGGCTCACCTTTCGTCACCTTGCGGCGGGCACCTGTCGATGCAATCCTTTGAACAAGAATCGAACCGGAGTCGCGCCGATGGCGGAGCCCATGACTTTCGACGCCATACCGCAGGCGCCCAACCTGCGGACGGGTCTGGTCAACACGCTGATCGCGCAGATCGAATCCGGCGACCTCGCGCCGGGCCAGCGGCTGCCGACCGAGCAGGAAATCGTCGCCGCCACGGGCGTCAGCCGCACCGTGGTGCGCGAGGCGCTGGCGGCGCTGCGTGCGCGCGGGCTGATTACCACGCGCCAGGGGCTCGGCGCCTTCGTCGCCAAGGATCCGCCGCCGAAGATTTTTTCCGTGCTGCCCGACGATCTCGAATCGATCGACGAGGTGCTGCGCGTGCTGGAACTGCGCATGGGCATCGAGGTGGAAGCGACCGGTCTCGCCGCCGAACGGCGCAGCGAGGCAGCGCTCCAGCAGATGAGCGCGCGGCTCGACGCGCTGGAGGCTGCGGTGCGCGCCGGCGGCTCCGGCTCGGAAGAGGATTTCGGCTTCCACCGCGCCATTCTCGCGGCGACGCAGAACCCGAATTTCACCCGGCTGTTCGACACGTTCGGCAGCGCCATGGTCCCGCGCCATTGGACGCGGCTCGACCGCATGACGGAGGCCGAGCGGGAAAAATATCTCGACCGCATGCAGCGCGAGCATCGCGCCATTCTCGGGGCCATCGAAGCCGGGGACGTCAACGCCGCGCGCCGCGCCATGCGCAGCCATCTGACCAAAAGCTATGCCCGCTTCGAGGATCTGCGCGACAAGGCTGTTCACGATTAGGGAGCCAACCACGGTTGACGGACTGCTCATCCGGCGACCCCGTCGAGATAGAGTTCGCGCATCAGCGACATGTTCCTCCCGACTCGAAATCGTTGCCTTCTTACCAGGTTGTCATACAACCCTGTAATCTGGTAAATCCAACGAAGAGGGATGTCAATCGCGTTGCCATGCGATATGAGGCTCCCCGAAGAATCGCAATCATGGAGCCGGCATTGCCGGCGAAGCCGCAGTCAGGAACAGCGAGATGCATTCACGGAAATTTGGCCGTACCGGCAGATCAGTCAGCGAGATCGGCTTCGGCGCCTGGGCGATCGGCGCCGCCTGGGGCGAGGTCAATGACAACGATGCGGTCGCCGCCCTGCATGCCGCGCTCGATGCGGGCGTCAGCTTCCTCGACACGGCCGACGTCTATGGCGACGGCCGTTCGGAAAAACTGATCGCACGGGTGATGAAGGAACGTGGCGGCGCGCGCCCGTTCATCGCCACAAAGGCCGGACGGCGGCTGCCGAAGCAGACCGTCGAAGGCTACAGCGTCGAGAACCTCAACGGCTGGATCGACCGCAGCCTGAAATACCTCGAGACCGACACGCTCGACCTGGTGCAGCTGCATTGCCCGCCGACCGATCTCTATTACCACCCGGAAGTGTTCGAGCGTCTCGACAAGCTCACCGAGCAGGGCAAGATCCGCAATTACGGCGTCAGCGTCGAGCGTGTCGAAGAGGCGCTGAAGGCGATGCAATATCCCGGCGTCGTCAGCGTGCAGATCATCTTCAACGCCTTCCGCCAGCGCCCGGCCGAGCTGTTCTTCGACCAGGCGAAGAAGAACGATGTCGCCATCATCGCCCGCGTACCGCTGGCCAGCGGCCTGCTGTCGGGCAAGTTCAGGGCCGACACAAAGTTCGAGGCCACCGACCATCGCCTGTTCAACAGGACTGGCGAAGCCTTCGATGTCGGCGAGACATTTTCGGGCGTGCCCTATGAGGTCGGCCTGGCGGCGGTCGAGAAGGTGCGGCCGCTGGTGTCAGGCGACACCACCATGGCGAAATTCGCGCTGCGCTGGATCCTGATGTTCGACGCGGTGACGGTTGTCATCCCCGGCGCCCGCAATCCGGCGCAGGCGGTTTCCAATGCGGAAGCGGCGGAGCTTGCGCCGTTGTCCTCCGAGTTGATGGCCAAGGTGAAGGCGGTCTACGACGAGAACATCAAGCCCTACGTGCATCAGCGCTGGTAACCCGGCGCCTGCCGGCCTCGACCGGCTGACCGACCAGAGGTCAGCCGGGCGCAAATTGCGCTCGTCGTTACAAGCCGTGCAGCGGATTCTGTGATCCATCGGGTCATTTAATAGGCCGCGCCGCTTGTTATTGTGCAGTGCAGCAACGATATTGCTGCGTGTGCGTTGTGTGCACGAGTCTGCCCATTCCGGCGCGCAAGGATACCAATTTGCGAGACATATCCGATACGATCGCCCGGCTGAGCGCGATGCGCCGCCGGCCAGCCGGTGCAGGACAGAGCAAGGAAGATCACCTGTCCGAGATGACAGGGTTCGGGTCCAATCCGGGCGCCTTGCGTGCGCGGCTTTATCTTCCTGAAAACCTGCCGAAGCAGGCGGCGCTGGTCGTGGTGCTGCATGGCTGTACCCAGACTGCCGCCGGCTACGACCATGGTTCCGGCTGGACCGAACTTGCTGCCGATCAGGGTTTTGCCGTGCTTTTCCCCGAGCAGCAGCGCGCCAACAACGCCAATCTTTGCTTCAACTGGTTCGTGCCGGGCGATATAAGCCGCGACAGCGGCGAGGCGCTGTCCATCCGCCAGATGATCGAGGCGGCGGTGGTCACTCACGGTCTCGACCGCAAGCGGATATTCGTCACCGGCCTTTCCGCCGGCGGCGCCATGGCAGCGGTGATGTTGGCGACCTACCCGGACGTGTTTGCCGGTGGCGCGATCATTGCCGGGGTTGCCTATGGCAGCGCCTCGACCATCCCCGAAGCCTTCGACCGCATGCGTGGCCATGGCGGCCCGTCCAGAAGCGACCTGCAGCGTCTTTTGCGGGAGGCCTCGCCGCACAAGGGGCCCTGGCCGAGGATTTCGGTCTGGCAGGGCTCGGCCGATACGACCGTGGTGCCTTCCAATGCCGACGCGGTGCTGGCGCAATGGCAGGGCGTGCACGGCCTCGCTCAAGCGCCGACACGCACGGAAAAGGTCGACGGTCAGAGCCGAAAAGTCTGGTCCGACGGCAAAGGCCGCGACGTGGTCGAGGCATACAGCATTGCCGGCATGGGCCATGGCACACCATTGCAGGCGAGCGGCGACAATGCTCTCGGCAAAGCAGGGCCGTTCATGCTGGATGCCGGGATTTCCTCGACGCGCCACATCGCCCGTTTCTGGGGGCTGACGAAGCCAGAGGTACGACGCACGGCGAAAGCCGAGGCCGCTTCAGGCACTGCATTGCAGCCTTTCTCGCCGAAGGAAAAACCGCGAGCTGTCCGTGTCGATCCGGCCCCGGAGCCTGTCAATCCGCCAAGCGGTCCGGCGGGCGGGATTACCAAGGTCATCGAGGACGCGCTGCGGGCAGCGGGATTGATGCGCTGAGGCTGAGGCTCGCCCCGCACACGCCCAAAATACAAGGGCAAGCGCCAGCATCATTATCGCAGCAGGCCTTCGTCCTCGAACGCATCCCAGCCCTTCAATCCGGGCGCCGGGCCGTCCGTGTTCCGGGCCTTCCTCGCAGTGCGAGCCTGGCCGGTGCCCTTTCCCGCGCGCGTCAGCGCGGCCTTGCCCGCGCCGCGCCGCCTGTTCTCGGCGACTTCCTGGACATCCTGCTCTCTCCACACGGTTGCCAGATCGCGGTCCAGGACGTCTTCGATGTGGCGCGGGTCGAAAACGTGGAAGGTGACAGACTTTGATCGCCCACGCATCTTGACGGTACGTGTGCCGGTGCTTTGCAGCCGACCGTCCTTGAGCCATTTGTGGCGCTCGCGCGAAGAGATCGTAAGGATATCCTCGACCTCGCGAGGAAGCACAGGCAGCGCTTCCACTCCCTCCAGTGTTTTGGAGATACTGGCAGAGGCGGCCTTGAACGCTTCCGCTTCGGATCTCGACATTCGCAATGCGATGCGGCCCGTCTCGGCCTTGACGTGCTTCCTGACTGCCCATGGCAGCCGGGCTCTGACTTCACGTTCGATCCCCTTGGAGCGCACGGCGGACCCGAGTGTCGCTGACGGCGACAACGGCCATTCGGCAATCAGTTGCGGGGACGGGCTCATGCTTTCCTGGGGCTGGGTTCGTTGGTTCGACGTTAACACGGCGAGAGCCGGTCAAGCCAAGGCAACAGCGAAAAGGGGCAGGTCCGATGAGAACCCGCCCCTTATGGCCGAATCTGAACGTCGCTTGCAGTGCGCCGACAGCACCTTCGGCCCCGCCGCCGTACGGCGACGGGGCTCGATGATCAGAGTGGGCTGGCGTTGCGCGTTCTGTCGCGCTCGGCCTCGATGTCGGTGTAGGGGTCGGCATCGGCATCGAAGCCGGTCCAGCCACCGGCTTCGTAGGCGCGTCGGCGGTCTTGCAGATCGACCGAGTTGGACTCGCCAAGAATACGCTCGGCCTCATCGGCGAGTTCGTCGCTGACCCTGGCGGTCACCATCGTGCCACCGCGGCGAACGCCCTCCGCATAGACATGCGCATCCCTTTCGGGGACGCCTGACTCGGTCAGCGCCCCGACGATGCCACCGGCAGCGCCACCGACGACCGCGCCGCCAACGGCGCCGACCGCGGTGGCGGCCAGCCATCCTGCGGCCACGACCGGACCGACGCCAGGAATGGCCATGATGCCGAGCCCTGTCAGAAGCCCGCCGGCGCCGCCAATGACGGCTCCAAGACCGGCGCCGCCGGCTGCATCCTCGGCGGCGTTGGAAGTGTCGCCGTCGTCGTACCAGTCATCCGAATTGTTGGCGACGATGCTGATGTCGGCCTGCGGCACTCCGATTGCCTCCAGTTCGCCGACGGCATCGGAGGCATCATCGTAGTTGTCGAAAAGTCCGGTTACGGTTTTCATGGTCTTGATCTCCTCGATCTGGTTCAGAGGTTCAGTTGGCGCCGGCAACGACGTTGCCCTGATAATCGAGCGCCACGGTCGTGGTCTTGCCATCCTTGGTGGCCTGACCGCGCCAGATGCCCTGGTCGTCTTTGGTCAGCTTGGACACGCCGGAGAAGCCGGCATCCTGAATGCGGCTCTTCGCCTGATCCTCGGTGAAGCTGTTGGCACCCGGGATCGGGGCGGCCGGATTGGTGGTGTCGGTCGTGCTCACGGCCGGGGTGGTGGAGCTGGTGGTCGACGATGCATTGTCGGCGGAAGCGATCTTCTCGACCATTTCCTGATGCATTTTGAGCGTCGGCAAGGTCTCGGAGGCGAAGGTCTTCAACTGCGCGTTGTCGCCGTCCTTGGCGTAGCTCTCGAACAGCGTGACCGCCTCCGAATGCGCATCGCGCTGCATCTGGACATAGGGCTTGTCGACGGCATCGTTGGCATTCTGCAGAGCCTCCAGATCGGCCTTGTGCTTGGCGTCCAGCTCCGTCGGCACTTTCAGCTTCTGTTCGCCGGCGATGGTCGCAAGCTTGGCGTTGGCGGCGCCGTGATCGTCGATCATCTTCTTGGCGAAATCCTTGACGCCTTGATCCTGGGCCTTGCCTTCTGCGATCTTGCTGGAGTCCACTTCGAACAGGCCGCCGATGGCAGCCTTGTCGACAAAGTCCTGAGCACTGTCGGCGGCGAAGGCGGGCAGGGCGAAGACCATGGCTGTGGCGGTGGCCAGCGAAGCTAGAAGAACACGTGTTTTCATGGACAGAGATCCTCGTTGGGGCACACATCGTGCTGTGAGCCTAACCAGTGCGGCCAAGCTTTGTTCCGCCGCCCAAGCGTTATAACCGGGAGGGTCGATGCCGCGATGATGGCCCCTCGTCAGCGGCTTTTTGCGCCTTTGCCATGCCGACGCTGAGGACGGCGACCCGCTCGATGGGCGCCTTGCAAGTCGATCAAAAAGGGAAACGAGGCCCTTCGCCGCCGGCAAGTGAACACCGCGGTGACCTATCGAAGTTCAGCGATCGTTGCGTTCGAGGCGGCGCGCAACCTCTGTTTGTGCGACCTGCAGCAGCGTGTCTATTTCGAACATCGCCGCCGCATGGCCGCCGTCGCGAATGACACGGCGGGCGCGGTGGAGCAGGTCGGAGACCGTCCGCAGTGTTTCAGCATGGCTCGATCGATTCGACAAATGCGTGCCCTCCATCAGCCACAACCGTTGGATCGGGAGAGTGTTCCCAAAGTTGGCGGCCGGCCGGGTGAATGACTGTGAGCGCAGGCAGCGGAACCATCCTTGTCCGTTGGCCGTTCCCCCTGCCTCAACGAAAGGAACAGCCATGGCCGACAACGACACCCCGAAGGACACCGCGAAGGACACCCCCAAGGACACCCCGAAGATGTCCGCCCGAGAGGCCCAGGAGGCCCTGGAGAAGCAGGTCGCATCGCTGAAGCGCGAGATCAGCAAGATCAACCGGACGCTTGCCGACCGCGCAGAAGATGCCGTCGGCGAAGCCGGCGGCTGGTACGGCAGCGCGACCGAGCGCGCGGCACGGGCAACGCAGCAGCTGAGATCGCAGGCGCAGACGGTGTCCGAAGCCGTCCAGCAAAATCCCGGCACCATCAGCAGCGCTTTCGTGCTTGGCGGCATTGCCGGGTTGTTGATCGGCATGCTGCTCGGGCAAAGCCAGGAACGCGACCGAAGCTGGTTCTAGTGGCGTATCTTATGACTATTGCGCCCGCCGGCTTTGCTGGCGGGCTTTGTATGGACGCCAGATCACTGTGGCTTTGAGTGAAAAACTCCCCGCTCGGGTAAACGGGATTTGTGGTCGGCGCCGCCCGCGCGGCGCCCCCCGCGCGGCGCCCTCGACAGGTGAGTTGAGTTTCCCTGCCGCGGTCGTATGTTGTTGACCGCAGTGGAGGATCACAAATGCCCATTCGACGCAAAGCCACCGAGGCCGGCGTTTTGCAGCCATCCGAACTCGAGCTGTTGGGCCGTGTATTCGAGCAGCTTAAGCGCGACGGTCAGTCGCCCGAAGCACGCGACGCCATCGCATCCCGGATTATCGCGAACTATATGGCCGGCGTGGTCGACGAAGCCGAGCTCGTCAGTCTTTCGAGGCAACCGCTGGGCCGGTAGTGCGCTTTCCATTCCGGGTTCAGAAGAGTTTCAGGTCGTCAAATCAGAGGGATAAGGCAATGCCGGCTGACCCACCGATAGAGCGACGGTCGCATATCCGTGATCTTGTTCTGAAGGAAGCGACAATCCGCGTTGGCGACGCCAGTATCAATTGTCTGGTTTGCAACCAGCACGCTCACGGTGCGGAGCTGCGGGTGAAGGCCGATATCGCAATCCCCGACCGTTTCGTCCTTCACGTGCCTGTCGATCATACCAGCTATCGCGCCGTGGTGCGGTGGAGACGGAACGAGCGACTTGGGGTGCAGCTTGATTCGGGAAGGCAGGCGTAGAGGGCGATAGCCGGGAACGGATGCAGGGTTGATGGGACAAGGCAGGGCTCGTTTGCGGCACGAACGCTTCTTTCTATGCTACTTGCGATTTGCAATCAGTTGCTATAGCGTCTGACTGCTTGCAAATTACAAGCGGTTAATCCGTGAACCGACCATGTGAAGGCGCTGCTTTTGGGCAAACTTATCTTGGGAATGAACGTTTCCATCGATGGCTATGTCGATGACCTTGCCGGAAATCTGGTCATGGGCGCACCAAGCCAGAAGCACTTCGAGTACTGGATCGAGACGATTCGCAACCATGCCGGCGCTGTGTATGGCCGCCGGATGTACGAGGTCATGCGCTATTGGGACGATGATCACGCGGAATGGGATGCTTCGCTTCGCCAGTTCGCGACACTCTGGCGCAAGCTGCCCAAATGGGTCGTTTCGCGCACACTTTCACGGGTCGGCCCGAACGCCACCCTCATCTCCGGCGATATTGAAGCGCAGATTCGCGAGATCGCGGCCCGCACGGAGGGTATCCTGAGCGTTTCCGGTCCGGAACTGGCCGGTCTTATGACCGGGCTGGGCCTGATCGAGGAATATCACCTGCACGTGAGGCCGTTCGTGCTCGGCAAGGGCAAGCCTTTCTTCCACGAGGCAAGGCCTCCGCTGCAACTGGTGTCGAGCACATTGATCGATGACGATACGGTTCATATGATCTATGTGCCGCGAGGCTGAACGATAAGGCGCTTCAGCGCCAACATGCGAACCAACACGTACGTTCGCAGTGGGTCTGGTCCCTGCCTTCGCACCGAGGTCTCACATGTCAGCTTGCGTGCTGGGTACCCAAGCAGCAGAGGGTCTGCTGTCGGCCGAAAATCTGCCGGTCAGCAATGCGCCCCATGCCGGTCAAAGAGGCCTTGCCGCCGTTCCTCGCCCGAAGCGCCGCTTCGGTTAGTCCTTCAGTGACCTGGCGGCCCAAGGGCGTCGTCCTCCACCGCCCGACCTCGTCCGCAACTCATCGTTGCCGCCAGCGGCTCTGCTCCTGGCCTCCCCGCGATGACCGAGCGGGTAGTGAAACATCATGGTCAAAGCCTGAAAAGCAAGGTCCAACCTAGCCGCCTTTCCAGGCCTGCGTCATCATCGTCCAGCAGTTCAGGATCCTGCGTGCGCCAGCCGGGTCCGT
>NZ_JAMYPB010000082.1:0-15193 GCF_040320135.1 Mesorhizobium sp. M0772
GCCTCTATGCTCTCCAACCGACGATCCCGCATCTGTCGCGGTCATCCTTGCATCGCTGCCTGCAGCGTCACGGGATAGGCAGGTTGCCGGATGTCGAGGGCGACAAGCCGGCAAGGAAGAAGTTCAAGGCCTATCCAATCGGCTACTTCCATATCGACGTCGCCGAGGTCCGAACCGAGCAGGGCAAGCTGCATATGTTCGTGGCCATAGATCGGACCTCGAAGTTCGCTTTCGTCGAGCTGCACGAGAAGGCAACGACAGCGGTCTCCGCCGATTTCCTGCGCCATCTTCTTGATGCTGTCCCTTACAAGATCCACACAGTGCTTACCGACAACGGCATTCAGTTCACGACCCCAGGTGCCGGCGGCTCGGCCGTTCCGCTGATCAAGGAAGCCATGGCGGCGGGAGAAATCATATGGGCGCACGCCTTCGAACATACTTGCGCCAAGGCCGATATCGACCACCGAACGACAAAGCCAAGGCACCCATGGACCAACGGCCAGGTCGAACGCATGAACCGCACGATCAAGGATGCGACCGTCAAACCCTTCTACTACGAGAGCCATGACCAACTGCGCCAGCATCTCGCCGATTTCGTCTTAGCCTATAATTTCGGCCGTCGACTGAAGACCCTCAAGGGCCTCACGCCCTTTGAATACATCTGCAAAATCTGGACAAAAGAGCCGAACGATTCAGGCTCGATCCAACCCATCAAACCTTGGGACTAAACATCTCTAGCCGACCCCCGTGGCCACGTTGCCGATCGGTGCGCACTGGTCGCCTACATCGCCCCGGCACCTGAAGATCGTCTCTGCTGACGTTCGTTGAGCAATTCAGGCCGCCTCCGGCTGGCGTTTGATCAGCGTCAGCGTCAACCAGCGCGCGGTCAGCGCCGGCTTTTTCGAGCCCTCGATCTCAATCGTCACGCCCAGCGCCGTCTGCACCCAGCCCGACGGCCTGACCTTGACGTCGGCCAGTACGAAACGGGTGCGGATGCGCGAACCGGTTTTCACCGGTGCCAAGAAGCGCAGCGATTCGAAGCCATAGTTGACACCCATCTTGCAGTTTTCGAGCGGCCGCATGGTCTCGAAAGTCATCGTCGACAAAAGCGAAAGCGACAGGAAGCCATGTGCGATGGTGCCGCCGAACGGCGTCTCGCGCTTGGCGCGCTCCGGATCGCAGTGGATGAACTGGTGGTCATCGGTGGCCTCGGCGAACTGGTTGATCATGGTCTGTGTGACCTCGCGCCATGGCGAGACGCCGACTTCCTTGCCGACGCTGGCCAGAAGCTCGTCGAGACTGATCGGTTCCAAGCTAATGTCCTCCATTTCAACCGTCCGAAGCGCGAGCGGCTTCATTCCGTGAACAGTGTCAGCCCATGCTGCACCGACTGCGGCCATCCATCGGCAGGATGGCGCCAGTGAGATGACTGCCGTCACGGCTGCAGAACAGAACGTTCGGCCGGCAATCTCATTCGGCGCACCGATGCGGCCGATCCGAACATGGCCGCAGACGGGCTGGCTTGTACCTCGGTCGCGGTGCGCGTCCTACAGGCCACCGAAAGCAGCTCGTCTTGCTACCGGTGATCATTCCGCCGGCGCCGCTATGCGGTATTGTCGCACATTGATAAAATCAATTGTCTGGATAGGAACCATCCGTGTTTCGAATTTGGAGGAGTCCAGCAGAGGGGGTGGCTTGTGGTCCTTGTTGAAGCGCGCCGGCCTCATTCACCGGTAGCACTGAGCCGGCAAGAAGCGCCAGTTCAATGACATTGAGTGTCGACACGGCAAAGCGGCATCAGATGCTACTTCATGATGCGGGATGGCGCTTGCTTCAAAAGAACCGCTCGGCCTGACGTGGAAGCCAGCACCGGATCTGGATTGTCGGTATGCGCGGATATTCGCGCAGCACAGCGGCAACCGCAGCGACGATCGATCTCAGCCGTTGCGAGCATGCCGATCTTCGTGGCGGCCACTCTGTTAGGCTGAAGCGTAGCGCGCATTTGATCCGCCACCAGACGGGGTTGCGTAACTTGGATTCCAGGCGTGTTCATGGGTTTGCACCGTCAGCGCGCTGACAGCAAGGCAGGTTCGGACGCCAATGGAAGCGATCGTCTCGATGTCGCGGGCAATTCCAGCCCCCACCGCTGGAGCCTGACCCGACAACAACGAGCACATGCGGTTCTCGCCTCAGCGCCATTGCTCTGTCTTTCGATCCATTCTCGCGTGCGCGCTTCTGGGGCGTCGTTCCGCGCAAAGTCGGTGACCACGGCTGCGCTTTCCGCGCCAGCCTCGAAAAACGCCTTCGAGCCGGTCAGGTTGGGGCCGCCGATGGAGACCAGTGGGATCGGCGCGACCTGGTGCTTCCACTCGCTGATCCGCTCGAGCCCTTGCGACACCCATTTATCTTCTTGAGGCTCGTTGGATAGACTGGGCCGAGCGCCACATACTCCGGCTCGGCCACTGGCGCCGTTTCCAGTTCGGTGTGATCGTGGATCGAAAGGCCGAGCTTCAATCCGTCCGGCGTATTTCATCGTCAGCATCGGCGGCAGCCAAATCCTTTTGGCCAAGATGGACGAAGTCGCAGCCTTCCTCGATTGCCGTGCGCCAATTGTCGTTGACGCTCACTTGGCAACATGGAACCGCGCAGGCGTCGTTCGCGCGGCGGATTTCCGTCTGCAGTCCTTTCTCGTCCATATCCTTTATCCGGAGCTGCACCAGACTCACGCCGAGCGGCACCAGCCGTCAATCGAGCCGGCACGTCCACGACTTCCTGAGAAGACGGCCCTGCCGATCGTCGGTGGGTAGCGCGGTTCGAGCATTCCCGAGCTGAAAGCTTCACGACCGGCATCGACCGCTTTGCCGAACGCACGCGCCATGCCGACCGGATCGGCCGCCCTCGGGACCGCCGTGTTCAGGAGCACGGCGTCAAACCCGAGCTCCATGACGGTCGCCGCGTACGACGGCCGTCCGAGCCGTGCATCCACAATCAACGGGATGTAGGGGGAATGTCCGCGCATCAACTGGACCTCGGAGCTCAACGCTTCATCGCATTAGAATGAGCGTTCGAAACGCAGGATACCGCCGACACTGCTCTTCTTGTTGGCATTGGTCCAGTTCACTTCGGAAGCTTTCACCTTTCCGACGGCGGAGCCTCCGTAGCGGCCATAGTCGAGTTCAGCCGTAACTGTGAAATCTGGAAGAAGCGCATAGGCGACGTTCGCAGCGACACCATAGTTCTTGAGCTGATCACCCGAGAGCTGAAGGTTGAACGAAGTTGTCTCGTTGACCTCGTAAGCGGCGCCAGCCCAGAAAGCCCAGTTCCCGCCCCAAGGTTTATAGAAACCGCGACCATGAGCGTCTACCGAATTCGTCGAGCCGTAGCTGAGCTGGCCATGGGAACCGTAGCCGAGCATTCCGGATAGCAACAGTTCGTTGGTGACATTGATGTCGACACGGACCTTGGCGGCCACCGATTCGTAGTCGCTATCATAAGCTGCAACGCCGGTGATCGCTCCCCAGCCATGTGCGTATTTCAAGCCGCCTACTACGTGGGGAGCGTAGCTGTCGATTGTGCCGACCACGTCCGAGCCTTGTTCCAGCGAAACCACGGCCGAAAAACCGTTCCCTGCGTCCAAGTAGTACTGAACCACATTGGTATCGAAAGCGCCGTACGGAGCCGGCGTCTGGTTCAGTACATCACCCGCGCAGCCAATAAACATGTCGAAAGCTGACCGGTCCTTACCAACTCGCAGGCCACCAAGCTGAATCCAGGCGATAGCCAGGCTGCTGCCTCCGTTTAAGGCATAGGACCGAGAACTGTCCGAAACCGATGTCTGGTGGCTGCCGAAGTTCACGCGGGTTTCGGTGTAGGTCTTCAACGTCCCGCGTTCGGTCTCCTGGCCGGTCCAGGTTTTCAATGTGAAGCGTGTGTTGTTTTGCCACGCGCCCTGATGCTCACCAGTCCTCACATCCGAGGTTCTTGAGTGCTCAAACAATCCGACGTTGTAACGGACAGAGCCGCCGATTCGCAGGCAGGTCTCGGTGCCTGAAATGTAGACGTAGCCCGAGCCGTAGACGTTGCAGATCTTGACGTACTCAGTCGGGTCAGGCTCGGCGGCGGTGGTGACGGCGCGAGCGTTGGAAACGGCAATCAGTGCCGCAGTTGAGCCGAGGAGGAGGCTCCTAATGGTCATTGTCGATCTCCGCTTTAATAATAAAGTGATGGACACGAGTGATTCTGTGAACAACTTTGAAACGCGCGCAGTTGTGCTGGGCCGTCAGCTAAGCCCTGAAGGAAGGACTAGAATGTACTATGGTCATTTTTGTATAATATTTGGTTTTAGCTGCCGATAACGTAATTATCGCCGAAATGGAGGTGTGCAAAGTTTTGTACAATCATCACAGTCAACTCAGCTGGTAGAGGTAGGCGTCACAAACGGTCCTGCATTCGACCGCAAATGACGTGCCGGCCTGACGACCAGCTGCGGCTTGAAGCTCAATTGTCCGGGCGGACCTTGGTTCGCACTTCCTTGTTTTTGCCTTGCGGATCCACCCAAGCACGAACGGAAAACGTTTCGGCTACGGTTCGACTGTTCGCTTCGCGACAGTAGAGCATTGTTTGTGGTGAGCCCGACCTTGAGGCATCATGCGGCGGGACCGCTCGGCACGACGCCGTCATTTTGGCGAGCTGATGGTCGACAACTACGCGCTGCAGCCTTGCATCAAAGCCAGTAGGGCGCCTGCCTTGGCATTGCGGCGGACAGGACTGTCGCGCCGAGCAGGTTCTCGTCCTGAAAGCGGCGTGCCACAGCTAATGCATCTTGCCAGCAATTCAAACAACGAGCTCATCGAGTTCACTAAGGGGGCCGGCACTATCTGGCGAGCAAAATCTGGTCCCAAGCCCGTATGTCTCGCCCATTGTGGCAGCTGCGCTCAGTAGAATCTCCGAGGCGCAGGTGAAGGGAAGGGATGGGATAGTCGAACAAAAGGGGCGCGTGAGGGTCTGACGGATCACCATCATCAGTCGGTGACCAGGTGCTCAGACCATCGCTGTCCGGCCTAAGACTGAACGGCGCCCATTGCTTAGATTCGAGCCCAAACGGAACGGACTGACATAGCGCAAGGACCCAGGCGGGCGCGGTGGGTAGGGTTGGTTGTTATCAGTATGGGATTGTGCCTTTGCAGACCACGAAATTTCGAGAGGCCCGGCTGCCTTGGTACACTATCTATCCGGCTGTGTCGGAGTTCTCTGGGGCGGTCGGCGCCGAGGCTTATGAGGAATGGCTCAGGAACCTGCCGGCTGATGATCCGGTGTCACTCTATCTGCACGTTCCGTTCTGCCGATCAGCCTGCTGGTATTGCGGCTTCCCAACCACCATCACCCGCCGTGATGCGCCCATCCTCAACTATCTGGCGGCGCTGCGTGACGAGATCCGTCTGGTTTCGGAGCGAGTGCCGAAGACGTTGCCCGTGAGCGACATACATTTCGGCGGCGGAACGCCGTCTCTCATCGGACCAGCCGAGTTCCTCGCTCTGATGGAGTTCCTGCGATGCCGCTTCGCCATCTCGAAAACAGCTACGGTCGCCATCGAGATCGATCCACGCACACTCACGCCCGAGATGGCGGAAGGCTTGGGAGCGGCCGGCGTGAACCGCGCGAGCCTGGGCGTACAGAGCTTCGATCCCATTGTTCAAAAAGCGATCAACCGAATCCAGAGCGAGGCCCAGACGTCGGCTGCCGTGGAAGTGCTGCGCCGGCATGGAGTAAGCCGCATCAACTTCGACCTCATCTACGGCCTGCCGCGTCAAACGGTGGAGTCGTGCGTCGAAACAGTGAGGGCGGCGGTCGCCATGCGCCCCGACCGGCTTGCCTTGTTCGGCTACTCGCATATCCCATCCCAAATAAAGAATCAGCGCCTCATCGAGGCGGAATTTCTTCCCCACAGCGCTGCCCGCGCTGAACAGCATGCGGCTGTCGCCGTGACGCTGGTTGCCGCCGGCTACCGGGAGATCGGGCTCGACCATTTCGCCTTGCCGCACGACGAGCTCGCGCTGGCACAGGAAACCGGTCGCCTGCGACGTAACTCGTTGGGCTACTCTGCCGATACCTGCAGAACCCTGATCGGTTTCGGCGCGTCGGCTATCGGCCGCATCGGCCAGGGGTACGTTCAAAACGAAGTTACACGGGATATCTACATCCAGCACATCGCAGTTGGCCGACTGGCGACATCGAAGGGCCATCGCCTCACAGACGACGACCGCGTGCGAGCCGCAATCATCGAGCGATTAATGTGCGATTTCGAGGCTGACGTGCCGGCAATCTGTGTCGCCCACGGATCTGATCCGATCCGTCTTCGCGGTTCAGATGAGCGTTTGGCGATGCTGGTCAAGGACGGAATAGTGGACTTCGAAAACGGTCTTGTCCGCGTACGGCGGGAGCATCGCTTTGGGATTCGCGCTGTTGCTGCCGCATTCGATGCTTTTAGGGATGGCCTTACGTATCCCGCAGTTGAGGGCAAGCACACAACACGGAAGCTAACACAGGGAGTACCTTTTGCCGGAGAGAACGAGCTGCCATCGTGCGGTGCCCGGTTAGTAGTGAAGCGCCGTAAAATGTCGACATAGGCGTTGGTGAACTGGACCGAACGACGAGAACAGCCTATCCAGTGTGTTGTCGGCAGTTAGTTCGAAAGTCCTGCTACACCCGATCCGATGCCTCTCAACGCCGAGGCCGCACCTCCGTGCCGAAGCCGGCCTCCCCAATGGTGGGTCGAGCCGTCGCTTACCCCGTGCTTGCCTCACAGATCCGCGATCGAGAACCCAGCCTCATGCTCCCGCCCTGCCGGGGCCTAGGTCCATCAAGCATGAAAGGAACACGTCGGAACCTGGGATATCGCTTGCCCGGCCGGGCGGCGATAGCCTTGTCGGGGCAGGCGAGGAGCCGTAGCCGAGTGATGAACGCACAGGAGAAGTCTGGCGTGAATGGGGCGATGATTGTCAAGCTTTGCTCTCGAGTCATCTCGTCAACCATCTTGCGTGACCGATTGGCGACCATCTCCTCGTCCCGACCTTATATTACCCGTCGCCTGTCGCCGCCAGCGCGCAGTGACTTGTCAAGGATGGAGGCCCGCAGACCCCATCGCGCGGCGACTTGTCCTTGACGGTCACGAGCACGGCGGCAGGTTTGCCGTGGTCGGGGAGCCTTCCTTGAGCGGAAGCCGACGACAGTGTTCGAGGGGAACTCGCCATGAGCCGGGTGCGCAGAGATCGTCCGACGCTCTTGTATTTGCTGGATCCCAGCCGGCTCCGCCTCCGACTGCCTCGATAGCTCGGTATCCTGAGCGCGTCGGCGGCATCATGCCATTATCATCCTACGAATTGCATGCTCCATCGTCCTGGACGAGACCGGTTTGGCTAGCCAAAGGACGAAGGTCTGATTACTAGATGTGATCGGCATGGGGTCGCTTCCACCAACGACGATGATGGGCACCGTCATCAGGGTGGTACGTACGGCTTCGGGCTGTCCTGGCCCGAGGAAAGTCGCTTTATCGAAAATTAGGAGGTCGGCTGCCTTCCCGCTCTCGATCCAGTCGCAAAGACTCTCGAAGGTCGCGAAGCCGACCGGCTTATAACCCAGCGCGGCGATCTTATCCTTGTAGATCTCCAACGCTGCTGGATCGGGGTCAACGACTGCAATGATTTCTCCGTTGCCAAGTGATCCATCGCATGGGCCGAAAGCGCTATCAGCTCTGACCTGCTCCTCAGCGCAGGCCGGTAAGTAGAGATCGAAGCGTGTACCTCGGCCAACAGCCGAGGTGACGTCAAGGCATCCTGCGAGCGCGCTCACATGGCGGTCCACTGCAGCAAGACCCAGTCCGGTCCCGCCGACGCGAGAGCGCGTGGTAAAAAAGGGCTCAAAGATATGCGGAAGCACCGAACTTGCGATTCCTTGGCCATCGTCGCTGATGGAGAGGAGAACGTAATCTCCCGGTTTCAAGGTGCCCTTAGCCACGGGCTTCGTTTGACAGACGTGAGCGCGAGAAACGCTAATCTCGACACGGCCCTCATTCAAGAGAGCCTCCGACGCGTTCTTGCATAGATTCATAAGGATCTGCTGTATCTCGGTCGGGCTGCCCTCGATCACCGTTTGCCACTCGTTGATCTTGAAGTTCAACTGAACATCCGCACGAAGTGTAACCCGCAGCAATGGCGCGAGATCCATTACACTCTCCGAGAGGTCGAAAGGCATCGTCACGCGCTTCCGATTTCGGCTTAGTGACAAAATTTGATCAATAATCAGTTTGGCTCGGCTGCTGGCCAAGATAATTTGGCCGATGTGGCCCCGAATTCTCGAGGGGCGACGCACAAGACCTTTAGCCATCTCTGCGTAGCCGACTATTGCTCCTAGAACATTATTGAATTCATGTGTAACGCCGCTTGCGATTGTGCCGACAGCCGTCAGCCTTTCCGCATGCTCCCATCGACTCTCAAAAAGGTTACGTTCCGTGTGTACACGTTGCATTTCAAGATGGTTGCCTAAACGCACAGTAGCGCTCGCCAGAACCAGGAGGTCGTCTGTGGAGGGTGGTGAGCGATCTCCTTCAAAAACAAGGATACAAACCGCAGCCTGCTGATCGGAGGCCCGGCAACCAACAATTTGACAAACACCGGTAGTGCCTACGGCAGTCCGAAACACTTCCGACGCCGGAACGACGCGAAACACTGGCTGTTCCGGGTGTACAAGTGAGACGACTTCATGGATTAGCGTGGCGTTCCAGACGCGCATGCGCTTGTTCGCGACAAAGTACTCGGTATTCCTGCTGATACTCGGATCCACCAGAGCAAGCGCGCATTGATCCGCATCGAAAACGCATTGAATGAGTCTAAGCGCTGCTTCGGTGGAGAAGCGCCGCGAAGCCTTCGTTGCTTGACTGTCGATGAAACAAGCTTCGATCTCACTCATCGCCGCTTCAAGCTCTAACCGCCTTTCCAACCGGTTCGTCCGCACATGCAGCGTGGAGGCTCGAATGGTCGCAAACAAGCAGAGGCATATGGACACCAAGCCAAAGAAAAGCCGTGTACGCTGCGCTTGCGCGCTGGCGAAGCTGTAGGCTTTCAGATGTTCTCGCTCCAATTCGGCAGCCTTGGCGAACGTGTCGAAGGATGGGATCCGATTGACAGCGCGGTCCAACCTCAACATTGAGGACAGGATAGCGCGGCCCTCGCGGGCAACATCCTCCGTGACTTGGTCCTGGCTAGGAGGAAGTCGGCGGAGAGACTGATCGATTTGTAATGCGAGGCTGAATCCCGGTCTGGCCGAAAATTGAAGGATCAGATTGGAAAATTCAGGCCTGTTCGACACTCCCCCCCGAAGGCGATTAGCCGAGCGAGCAAAGCGTACGAGAGAGCTTTGCAGAAGCTCATTTTGCGCGGCCGAGGCCGAGATGGCAGCTTCTGTGTTTTCGAGGGAATTTTTGAGCTGTGCAACCAACCTGGAGTGCACCCCGGAGCTCTCATTGGGCGAAATCTCAACAAGGCGTTGGTAGTTTTGAAGGTTCCTTTTTAATGCTTGCCCGGTAGAAGCAACGGAACGGAAGTCCAATACCATGTCGGCGCGGGCGACGTCTCGCTGGAGCAATGCGTAGTTGATCTGAATCGTCCGCAGTTCGCTTAGGACCGCCTCGTTGATCTGGGGGTCTTGCCACTGTATCGCGACCAAGAGCGCGACCGAGGCCACTAGGGCCATTACAGAAGCTTTGTCGGTACTGAGCCATTTTTCCCAAACGAACGGCGTTTGATCCGCGGTGCGTGCCTTGCGAAGGTCCGATTTGAATTCTAGCTCCCCATCGCCTCGGTGTGCGGCCGGATGCTGCTGGAACAGGAAAGCCAAGTGTACCTCTCCCCTCAAATAGGCGGTGTAGACGCCGTCGTACTCTGCCCCCATGGCCCGCTGACCTTCCATTGATTCGCGGGCGTTTCGACCTCGACGGCGAGGCGGCAGCACAAGGCGGGCAACTGATCGCAGTTTTCGGAACTGGTCTTCCGAGAGATCATCGAAGGGGCATACAAGCGCACGCCTGCAGCAGCCGAGGATGATACCGGCCGGTCAAACGCAACTGGCGAGGGCCGGATCTGCTGTTGGCTGGCAGCTAACACTGGCGGGGCGGCGGCCTCGACTCCGGCGTGCCTAGAGCCGGCTGCTGCGAAAGCGTCCGACACGCTTCCCTTGGGGTCATCCCGTCCAGCGGGCATCCTTGGATCGCTGAAAAAAGACGAGGCGGCTTGATGATCCTGCCCTCGCTGAAGCACCTCGCGAAACCCCTGTTCCAGTCGCAGAAGCTCCTCTGGACCGGTAGGCGGCTCGTCAGCTCGACCATCGAACAGCGGCCGGAGCGCCTCGGACACGTGCTGCTCAAAGCCCACTCGCCGGGCCTGGACCGCTTGCCCGTCTTCCAAGCCGGCGTCCTGCACCTGCGACAAAGCTGTTACACGGGATGGATTACTATTTCGCGGGTTCATACTAGCCTCACATCAAACTGTATCGTCAAAGTCCTGCGCCAATCCACGCAGCGGCTCATCGAGTTTTTCTGTGGAGAGCCCCCCGTCTGCTTTCGTCAAGGGCGTCGGCTCCGGGAGGGCGCCTGTCTGGCTTTCAAAGATGCGTTTCAGAATGCGATCCGAAAAATATCGCACCTTCCTCAATTTTAGTGGTGGCAGACCTTGATGAGAACGATTTCGTACTCGTCATTGAGCAGCCGCACCTGTTCGGGACGCAACAGCGGTGCACCTTGATGTGAATTCTGAACGTTCCTTCGCGCCTGGCTGTAGGAAATCGATTGGGCTTGAAATGTGAATCCACCGATAGCTTTGGAAATGTAGTTCGGAGTCTCGTCATCTACCTCGATGTTCCTAGAAGCGCGCCGGCAGCCCGGGCGGGGGGCTTGGGGTTAGACTGCCGGCCCACGCCACTCAGAAAGAGCGGCCTCTTTTCGCGGTTCGGACACCCATAGTCAACCCGGCAACGTCTGGATGCCCGCTGTGCTTTTTGCAGAGCGGCGATGCCGGGCATATCGGCCGATCCTGTCTAGGATGGTGTGGCCACTCTCGTCGGCCGAGTTGATGCTCCAGCCAGTATCGCCTTGCCGACCAGCATGAGTTCGCCGTTAGATCGTTGCGAGCCGAGACCGAGGTAAAAAGCGCGTGTTATCGACTATGTAGCTGACGCTCCCGCTGACGCCTTCGAGTGCGCACGCTATGCCCCGTTCGCACCCTCTTGTGAATAGTACTGCGCCATGCACCTGAAACCGCCTCCTGGGGCCAGGCTTGCTGATTCAACACGATTGATCCGACGCAAGGGAAGCGGTTTCGAGGTGCCGCAACGCGTACATGATGATGGCCGCCGCGGGGGCCTCGCGGACTTCGAGAACCTTTTCACCGGTTGAGATGTGTTCGAGCCCGGTTGCTGACATACTGGCTCTTGCGGCTGCTGATCGACTTCAGTGCTCGTCGCGATGCCGCAAGCGATTTTTTGCGGCAAATGACCTTTCCGAAAAGTTTGCGACGAACCCGCCGACGCCGCTCTCATCGAAGCGGATGAGGCTCAGCGGCCTCCCCTGTCCGACAATTTGCGTCGGTTTGGCGATTTGACCCCAGCCATGGAGCTCAACGCCCCGCGTCGGAGCGCTCCCTGCTTCTGAAGGAAGCCATTAGGTCCGCTCGGGCTTGATCGGAGGCTTGGCTGATGGACGTCGTGGTTGCTTCGCTCAGTTGCCGCCCCATGGCGCGGCTTTGCGGATTATCAGTCCTCTGCCTCTTCGCCGGTCTCAACAGCGCTGTGTAATGTTCATTGTTTATGATGACGCCCCCGCTGTTCACGAGGTTGCTCCTGTCAAGTGTACTCGTCAGTCCGTCCTGGGCCTCGCGCTTCTTGCCCAAGTGCCGTTCAAACGGCGCTGGCGCGACTTGTTGAGCTCGAGAGATGGGTCCCTGCTCTCCTGCGTGGCCATGAGCTTGTGCCGCGGTCTGCGCAGCGGCGTCCCCAATGGCACGAGCCTCCATGCCGACTGCGTCTTCCCGACGAGCAGCAAGGGCAATTTTGCGCCCGGGTGCGAACTTCCGGAGATGAGCTAGTGCACTGATCCCAGCGGAGTTCATATAGCGCTTGGCATCTTCATCCAGCGACCCCTCGTGAAGCCGATCCGCAATCCGCGGCTTTTTGTTTTCAACCAGGCATTGACTAAAACGTCTAAGAGCAGACCCATAGACCTGAATGGTACTGGGATTCGGCCCGGTCGCAGGCGCTCCCTTGTACTCTTTGATGAGAGCCGCTGTGTACTCTCTGATGAGCGCGGCGTCGGCAGGGTCGGGATTCAGGACAGCGCGGCCCAGCACTGGCGCTCCGCCCGCCCACGTTTTGAGACGACCCAGTGACCCAGCCACGTCCGAGGAGCCACTCTTGCGCTGGTACTCCTTGAGATCCGGATCCAGCGACTCCTCGTGAAGCCGAGCGGCAAATCCCGGCTTGTTGTTTTTAAAGAGCCAATGACCAAAGCCGAGAAGAGAATCTACATGGCGCTTGACCGTGCTCTCCTGGACCTTACCGGCATAGAGTGCTGACCTCAGCCCTTCGACAACGGTCGCATCGTTGGAATAAAGAGGACGCTTGTCGTGACCGGAGACCACTATTGGAGGATCTGGCTGCACCGCCGCCGGCACAGAACGAGCATGGTCACGCAACTCGACCGGTGCGGGATTCAGATCAACCACTGACGAATCCGGTGCATGATGATGGCGCGCCGTTGAGTGACCCGGCTGCAGCACCGAGGCACCTAGCATCGACCCACTGCCTCCGGCGTACGGCGCCGCGGCGTGTTCTTGTCCGCTCCCTTGCATCATGGGCTGCGCTTCCCATGGCAATGCACCCACTTGATGGGTGGGGGCCTGCATCAGCACGCGAGCGCCTGAATTGCCGATCTCGCTCAGCTGCGGCTCAGTGGCAACGTCCTGCAGACGACTGTTCGGGGTCCTTTGCCTCTTCGCTAGTCTCAACTCCGCTGTATCATGCTCACGGTTGATGAGGACCTCCTCGCTTGGTAGCCGGTTGCTCCTGTCCTGTGCAGCGATCCGCTCGTCCAGCGCGCGCTGGTCGCCGTGGCGCCCGCTCAGGGGACGAAAGGACCCTGCGGGATCCGAGGCTTGGTGATGGGGCCCAGTTGGCACGAAAGACGATGGCAGAACAGCGGCGTCTTCATTAGCTTCCCCAGGGGGGAGATTCTCCGGCCAACTGAATGTCTCCTGCGGCCCGCTGCGCTGCGCAGCGGCGTCCCCCTTGCTCTCAAGACTTTGAAATTTAAATGGGTCCCCGGGAGCAACGTCTGGCGCTGACTGGCCGAGCCGCTTGATCTGCTGGGGAAACGTCCCAACGGGGCTTTCCTTAACCGCGTCTCGGGCCTGTCGGTCCATGAGTTCAAAGTTCGTGAGATTATTTGCCGTTCCGAATGTATCGTCACCCCTGAGGCGGGTTTGTAGTGCCTGCCGATTGACGACGAGGTTGTTGAGGTTCACGTCTGGCAGGTCTGGCTGCCATCTTTGCAATCGCCCAACCAGCGCCCGCGTGCCGTCCACCACGTGGACTCCGCAATCCACCTCGTTGCTCTGCTGGGCGATGCGGGGTGAGTCCACGCGGGTCTCCAGGCTGACGCCCAGATTTTTTGCGAGCTTTTTTGCAAGCGGGTCATGCCATCCGCTGACGGAGTCATAATGATAGGCAACCGGCCGTTCCCGGTCGCTGCGATCAACGAACAGCAGCGACCAATGGGTGCCGCGCTCCGCAAGAGTCTTACCGCCATCGCTCACTGGCACGAACAGGAAGTCGGCTGTGTCGTTACCGTTCTGATTATGGACGATGCGCTGGAATGCGGTTAGCCTGTCGCTCTTGGAGCCCAAGCGCAGATGATAATTGGCTACGAGGGGATCCACGAACCGCGTCCGGGCGGCGAGATCTGGATTGTTCCCCTGCAACTCCTGCTCCAGGAGCTGGTAATCCCTCTGGATATGTTCGTCGCCTAGCAATTCCAATGCGCCGAGCACCCGCCCGTCTTTAGCTTTCCCAGGGGGCTTCTCTGGCCGACCCAATGCCTCCTGCGGCCCGCTGCGCTGCGCAGCGGCGTCCCCAATGGCACGAGCCTCCATGCCGACTGCGTCTTCCGGACGAGCAGCAAGGGCAATTTCGCGCCCGAGTTCGGGCTTCCGGAGATGAGCTAGTGCACTGATCCCACCGGAGTTCACATAGCGCTTGGCATCTTCATCCAGCGACCCCTCGTGAAGCCGATCCGCAATCCCCGGCTTGTTGTTTTCATGCAGGTATTCACTGAAACGTCTAGGAGCAGATCCATAGGTCTGAATGGTACCGGGATTCGGCCCGGTCGGCGCTGCCTTGTACTCTCTGATGGGAGCCGCTGTGTAATCTCTGATGAGCGCGGCGTCGGCAGGGTCGGGATTCCGGACAGCGGCGCGGTCCAGCACTGGCGCTCCGCCCGCCCACGTCTTGAGATGACCCACTGCTCTAGCCACGTCCGAGGAGCCACTCTTGCTCTCGTACTCCTTGAGATCCGGATCCAGCGACTCCTCGTGAAGCCGAGCAGCAAATCCCGGCCTGTTATTATCAAAGAGCCAACGACCAAAGCCGAGAAGAGAATTTACATGGCGCTTGACCGTGCTCTCCAATGCTGACCTCAGCCCTTCGACAACGGTCGCATCGTTGGAATAAAGAGGACGCTTGTCGGGACCGGAGACCCCTATTGGAGGATCTGGCTGCACCGCCGCCGGCACAGAACGAGCAGGGTCACGCAACTCGGACGGTGCGGGGGGATTCAGATCAACCACTGACGAATCCGGCGCATGATGATGGCGCGCCGTTGAGTGACCCGGCTGCAGCACCGAGGCACCCAGCATCGATCCACTGCCTCCGGCGTAGGGCGCCGCGGCGTGTTCTTGTCCGCTCCCTTGCACCATGAGTTGCGCCTCCCATGGCGATGTATCCACTTGAGGGCCGGGATCATGCACTGGTTCGTCCATTTGCTTTTGCAACCGAGCCCACCTTTCGGCCACCGCGGCCTCGCCAACCGCGGAGGGCGTCTCCTCAGCCCTGGCGAACGCTGGCCCGGCAGGCGCCGCCGGCACAGAACGAGCAT
>NZ_JAMYPB010000083.1:0-14902 GCF_040320135.1 Mesorhizobium sp. M0772
TGACGACCTCGTCGGCAACCGATGCCGGCATGCCTACATAGGAGGGCACCGCGACGGGTGCGTCGGGAGATCCCCAAGTGGAAGGTATTCCCCCGTGCCCTGCTTCCGCCCAATCATACGAGCCGTGGTAGGCACCTTCGATCTTGGCAATACAAGAGCGCCCGGTGAAGGCGCGCGCGGCTTTGATGGCAAACATCACGGCTTCTGTGCCAGTGTTGACGAAACTGATCTGGTCGATTGCGGGAATGCGATCGACCAGCAGTTCCGCAAGTTCGATCTCATGGGCGGTCGGATTGAAAAAACAGGTACCATCACGAAGAAGACGCGAGACAGCGTCCATCACGGGAGCAAACCCATGCCCATGGATTAGGGTGGTGACATTGTTACTAAGGTCGAGAAAACGCTGCCCGTCAACGTCGACAAGATAGGCGCCCTCGCCTTTGAGGACGTAGCGCGGCAACGGGTCGCGCTCGATTCTGATACGGCTGGTCCCGTCCGGGATAACGTGGCAGCCGCGGGCGAACAATTTTACGGACTGGGCGCCAGGCAAGGAGGCGCTCGGCGCCGTGTTTTCGTGCAACATGCAAGGTCTCTCCAACATACAAGGTCTCTCCTCGGAAACGACGGAGGTGTTGCGCACAGGGCGAGCGGATCGACGTTTCCAATCAGTTTGGGGCAAGCCTTTCTCCTCCCCGATGGGCCTGCAGAAAACCATGCATATATCCTGCCAGTTGAGAAAAACTATGTGAAACAACCTGATAGCTCTAAAACAGCTATGTCCGGTATCCGACATCGCGGGACATAAACGACAAAACCTACATCGCGCCGCTGCAGTTCGCGCCGGTCAGCTTCGCCGGCTCTTTAGTGCGCCGCCGCCGCCTTTATGACTTGATGGCGAGTAGGTCGCTGGTGACGGGGAATGCGCCGCAAGGAGTTAAGCGCGCTGGAACTTGTCATGTGAATCTAAAGTTCGCCACATAAGGTCTGCTCGGCCTTCTGACAGAAACGCCTGACGGACGAGAGAATTTCGTCCGCGGACTTGGTCCATCGATAGGGCTTTGGGTTCTCATTGTGGCGCTCGATGAAGGTGCGAATATCGGCCTCGAGCTGGCTGGTTGAGGTATGAACGCCGCGTCGCAGCTGCTTTCGGGTCAGTTCAGCGAACCAGCGTTCGACCTGATTGATCCAGGATGCCGATGTGGGCGTGAAGTGGACATGGTAGTGAGGCCGGCGCCCCAGCCATGACCTGACCAGCGCGGTTTTGTGGGTGGCATAATTATCCATGATGATGTGGACATCGAGATCGGGCGGCACGGTTGCGTCGATCAGAAACTCGGTCGCCCTGTGCCGCTTGTAGCATTTGCCAATCACAAAGCCGGACGCCACATCGAGCGCCGCGAACAGCGAGGTGGTGCCGTGTCGGACATAGCTATGGGTCCGGCGCTCCGGCATGCCCGGCATCATCGGCAGGACCGGTTGCTCCCGATCGAGTGCCTGGATCTGGCTCTTCTCGTCGACGCTCAAAACCAGTGCCCTGTTGGGCGGTGACAGGTAGAGCCCGACGATGTCGCAAACCTTGTCGACGAACAGTGGATCGCTCGACAGCTTGAACGTCTCCGAGCGATGCGGCTGCAGCCCGAAGGCGGTCCATATCCGGCGGATCGTCGTATGGGAGAAGCCAGTCGCAGTGCCCATCGAGCGGATTGACCAATGGCATCATCAGGCTTCGAGCGTAGCGTCCGCTCGATCACGGCCGCGATCCGATCATCGTCGATCGTCCTGGGTCTGCCGGGGCGGGCCTCGTCCAGCAGCCCCTCGACGCGATCTTTGAGGGAACGTCGTCGCCATTTGCCGACCGTGTGTTCGTGCACGCCCAACTCGGCTGCCACGACCTTGCTGGGGACACCGTCAGCGCATCGAAGAATGATCCGGCACCGCTCCGACACCGATCGCGCTACACGCCGATACCTGCCGCTCCAGATACTCCCGCTCGACCGAGCTCAGAACCAAGGCGGCCGTAGGACGGCCCGTTGCATTTGCCATCATGTGCTCCTCATCGCTCCGAGCGCATCATACAATGAGGCTTACTTCAGTTCCAGATGACTTGTTCCAGATTGCGGAAACCGCCAATCTCGACGCCGACGGGCTTCGCCTGTTCGGGATCGGCTCGACATCACGAGGGGGATATCCGGGGCGGTCTGATCCGACTGCTCGACGCCACCCTCCGCTATATCGATGGAGTGCGCAGGCCGTGATCCGTAGGCTGCACTGCGTCGATCGGTTGGCGTTATCAACTTAACTCGCATTCAGGGATTTGCGGCATAGACCCGATGTCATGAACACCGCAACCGTCAGCTACAAGCGTCATCGTTTCCCGCCGCAGATCATTGCCCATGCAGTCTGGCTCTACTACAGGTTCCCCCTGAGCCTGCGTCTGGTCGAGGAAATGCTTCTGGAGTGCGGGAATGAGACAATCTGCCGGAGGGGCATCAAGTTCGGTCCGCATGCTGGCCCCCGGACGAGGTCGTCATCACCATCGCCGTGGCGCGCCGTCGACCAGGATGGCTATGGCTCGACGAGATCGTCTAGAACCACCGCAACACCAAGGCGGCCAAGGCTTGCTGACGCGGCTGCTGAAGAAGCAAGGCGTCGCGCCGAAACGCATGATCACCGACAAGCTGCGCTCCTATGGAGCAGCCCGGCGACAGGTGATGCCGGACGTCGAGCATCGGTCGCCCCCGGGAATTGAACAACCGGGCGGAGAGTGCACATGTGCCGCTGCCAACATGGGAGCGGACGATGCAAGGCTTACAATCACCAGGAGCACTACAAAGCTTCGTTTCGGTCCCCTCGGCTCTGCGCAATCTCTTCGTCCCGCCCCGCCCAGACGCTCCGCTCTCTCGCTACACATACTCACCGCCTGCAGGGCCATCGCGGAATGGAAAGCCGTGGCCGTGATTAGCTGACATCAGCGGCCGCAGGTCTCAACGCGTTTATGTGCGAACAACGTGACATCGCCCTTGGAGCGGATGATCGCGGTGTTCACGCCATCGGTCTATGCCGCAAAGGTCGCAGCCACTTTAGTCGGATTAATAACCGTAACAAAAGATTTACAAACAATAAAAAATTATACAAAATATTATCATCCAACTGTTCTCCTTTATGCAATATTTCCCTTGGCCGTCATGATCTCATTGACCAGATGACTTGTATAGCAACATGGAGAATTCCATGAATTTCGAGACACGCTCCCGTCGATCGCCAATCCCGACTTGGTCACCCCGTTCGATAACAAGGCGCGCTGGAACCTTCCCTACTACCGCCCGCAGTGGCTTCACAACCTCCACACAACGATGCGCTATGCCATGTCGCTGCGCGCCCCCGGCGTCCTACCGCCCCGGAAGGAGGTCGACTGGACCATTGGCGAGTGGCCGGAGGTCGCACGCTATCCTGCCGTGCCACATTTCTCGGCCTTCGTCGTGGTGGGCGACGATCGTATCCTTTATCCTTTGCGAAGCATATGCGCCGGACTTCGGGGCCGATAGGCCGCATCCCGTCGAGGCGGCAGGCCTCGACGGATGCTTTCATATCACCTGGACCGCGAGGGTGCGCGGCTTGTTGACGGCGGCGCCTGCCTGACCGCCCACGATCTCGCGCGCTACGGGCTACTGTTAGCACGCAAACAAGAAAGGGGACTGAAATGACAGTGAATCGACGTGAAATTTTGAAGGGCGCCTTGGGTTCATCCGTTGCCATTGCTGGACTGAACTGGTCCAGCCTGCAGGCAGTCGCAACGCAGGCGACACAGAACACGCTGACCTGGATTTGGGACATAGCTTACCAGAACATGAATCCTGCCGCGAGCAATTCGGCCGAAATTTATTTGCTCGGTAGCGTCTACGAGACCCTATTGGAATATAAGGACGGCAAGGTCCTGCCGAAACTCGCGACCGCCTGGGAGCGCGCTGACGGCGGCAAGACCTGGACCGTCAAATTGCGCGAAGGGGTGAAGTTTCACGACGGCTCGCCGCTGAATTCGGCAGCGGTCAAGAAGTCCTTCGAATATACGCGTGATCTTGGGAAGGGCGCAAGCTACCTATATGCTGGCCTGGAACATGTAGAGACGCCGGACGAACACGCCGTCATCTTCCGTTTCAAGGACGTCATCGCCTTCGATCTAGTGGCAGGTGCACAATATGGTGGTTTCGTGATCGGCCCTGCAGGCATCGGTAAGGGCGACGAATGGCTAAACCAAGGCAATGCGATCGGCACCGGCCCCTATAAGCTGGCGGAGTTCCAGCAGGGTAAGCTAGCCGTCCTTGACAAATTCGAAGATTACTGGGGCGGATGGGAAAGTGGCAAGTTCGACCGCGTCCTTCACCCCTATGTGGCCGAAGTGTCGACGCGCATTCAGATGATCCGATCCGGCGAAGCGAACATTTGCCCCCGTATTCCGGCTTCGCAGATCAAGAGCCTGAGCGCCTTACCAAAGATGTCGATCGAGAACATTCCGAGCTGGCGCTCACAGTTCTACTGCATCAACACCCAAAAATATCCCACCGACAACCTGAAATTCCGCCAGGCCTTGTTGCATCTTTGGGACCACGAGTCGGTGCTGAAGGACATCTTTCATGGCATCGCGAAAAAATCGGTCGGTCCCGTAGTATCATCCTTGTGGGGTCATGGAACATACGACGTAGGTACATATGATCCACAAAAGGCGCTATTACTCCTTGAAGAATCGGGCATTCCTAAGAAGGATTGGAAGATAAAGGCGCTGTACTACGCCGGCAATCAGGAGCAGATTGATTCGATAGAGCTGTTCCGGGCCAACGCCGAGGCTGTCGGTCTTGAAGTCGAGCTTGACTTGGAACAAGTAACTACTGCCTATCATAGCAAGGTGCGGTCACCTGAAACCACAGGTCACCTGAACGCGATGATAACTTGGCCAGGTTATCCGTCCCCACAGGAACCGTTAGGAGTTTGGAAGACCGAACAGAACCCCGTCTGGAACTTCTCCTATTACCACGATGAAGAGTACGACCGGCTGCTAGGCGAGGGCTTCAAATTGGAAGGTGTCGACAGAGACGCTGCGGAAAAAGTTTATATCGCCGCGCAAGACAGGCTAATGCAGAACGCGGTAGGCATCTTCTATGCCGACGTAAACCGGGTCGCTGCCTATTCCTCTGATATCAAGGGAATGGACCAAGCCAACAATCCCGCCTACGAATGGTTCTCCCTCTATAGCCTGAGCAGATAGGCCTTGCGCAGGCGGAAAGTAACGGGGGGCGGCATGCCTATGGCAACGTACTTGGCTCAGCGGATGTTGATGATCGTTGGCGTCGTATTGGGCGTCGCGACTATAATGTTCGTCCTGAGCCGAGTGCTCGCCCCCTCACCAGCGGAATTGATGCTGGGGGGGCGCCCTCCCGTAGAGATGATCGCCAAAGTGAATGCCGAACTCGGACTCGATAGGCCCATCGCGGTTCAATATCTCGATTTTATCGGCAATGTCCTGCGCGGAGAGTTCGGCAATAGCCTGCTAACCAAACGGCCCGTGCTGTTGGAGGTGCGCGAGCGGTTTGGCGCGACGTTCGAACTCACCACCTTGGCCATGGTGCTCGTTCTGCTCATTGGCATCCCGATCGGAATTCTTTCCGCTGTAAGGCAAAACTCGATCGTCGATAATGTCGTCCGGACGGTGTCACTTGCTGGCGTCGCGGTCCCCTCTTTCATCCTGGCGATGTCACTGCAGCTCCTTTTTTACGGCGCGCTCGAATGGCTACCGCTCCAGGGTCGCATCGATACTTCAATCCTTTTGGGTGACCCGATCAGGCCGATCACCGGCCTGTTCCTTATCGATGCCCCTCTTACGGGCAATTGGGAGGGTTTCACGAACGCTCTAGCACACATCGCCTTACCACTTCTCACCTTGACCATCCTTCTGCTTGCTACCGTGACACGCATCACGCGCAACATGATGATTGAGGTTCTGAAGGAGGAATATATTCGGACGGCGTTTGTCTATGGGCTGCCGAAGTCCGTGATCTATTATCGGTATGCGTTGAAGGCCACCCTCATACCAATCCTGACGGTCATTGGGTTGACCTATGGCTACCTTCTGGGCGGAGCCGTTGTTGTCGAGTCTGTCTTCGACTGGCCAGGGCTGGGTGCCTTTGTGGCTTCATCGATCGCGCAGAACGACTACCCCGCCTCGCTCGGCGCCACACTCTTTCTTGCCGGCACATACCTCCTGGTCAATCTGATTGTCGACCTTCTGTATGCGGTCGTCGATCCCCGGCTCAGAACAGCGTGATGGAGATGATGATGCAAACCGACGTCATGGAGTGGCCCGACCGGCTGATCCGGGCAAGAGCATTTTTCGGACAGCACCGGCTGTTCGTTTTTGGCGTGGCCATCCTCTTGGTGGTAGCTTCAGGTGCCGTGCTGGCCACTTGGATTGCGCCCTATGAGCCGACCAAAATCATGATGTCGGAGCGGCTCTTGGCCCCCGGTGCCGAGCATCTGATGGGCACGGATCGCTTCGGAAGGGACATTTTCGCCAGGGTGCTTCATGGAGGAAGGATATCGCTGCTCGTCGGCCTTTGTGTTGTTCTTCTATCCTTGGTCATCGGCGTTCCCATCGGACTTGTGGCAGGGTATTTTGGTGGCAGGACCGACCTTCTTTTGATGCGTGTAGCAGATGTCTTCTTGGCTTTTCCGCCACTGCTTCTGCCGATAGCCATCATTGCTGCACTTGGTCCTGGCATCTGGAGCGCTGTGATCGCGCTCGGCGTCTCATGGTTCCCAGGAACGGCGCGCATTATGCGCGGCGCGGTTCTGCGGGTGCGCGAGGAACTTTACATCGGCGCCGCGCGAACGATCGGTTTGGGGCATCCGAGCATTCTGGTTCGCCACGTCCTGCCAAACTCGCTGACGCCAGTCATCGTTGCGGCCTCGGCGGATTTTGGCTACGCGATCCTAGCCGGGGCATCGCTGAGCTTTATCGGCTTGGGCGCAAGAGCTCCGGCGGTCGAATGGGGACTGATGGCGGCGGATTCCCGGGTCGACTTCCTCGATCACTGGTGGACTGCGCTGTTTCCGGGCCTGGCCATCTTAGTGACAGTGCTTGCACTCAATCTCGTTGGCGACGGCCTCCGCGATATTCTGGACCCAAAGCAGGGCCGACGGGAATGAGCGATCCGGTTCTCCAGGTGAGCGGCCTCGAAGTGACTTTTCCCGGCCTTTTCCGATCGACTTCGATCTTGCGCGGCGTTGATTTCGAAGTTGCTGCAGGCGAAGTGCTCGGCTTGGTGGGCGAGTCGGGCTGCGGGAAGTCAATGACCGCGAGCGCCTGTCTTGGGATGGTGCCGCCGCCTGGCTGCGTCACCGGCAGCATCAGGATCGACGGGCGGGAGGTCATTGGGCGGCCCGAGACCGAACTGCGCGCGATGCGCGGCAGCCGCGTTGCGATGATCTTCCAAAATCCTATGCGTTCCATGAACCCGTTCTTCACGCTTGGGCGGCAGATGATCGATGTCATCTGTTGCCACCGACCGGTCGGCCGGGCCGAAGCGCGTTCCGTGGCCTTGAGCGAGCTCAAGGCCGTGCGCATCCCTGACCCGGAGTTAGCACTTGAGAAGTACCCGCACCAGCTTTCGGGCGGACAGATCCAGCGTGCCCTGATTGCGCTCGCGCTCGCTTGCCAGCCGCGCCTTTTGATCGCCGATGAGCCGACGACGGCACTCGACGTGACCATCCAGGCGCAAATCGTCTGGCTCCTGCGGCGCCTGGCCGATGAGAAGGGCCTTGCCGTTGTGTTCATCACACACGATCTTGGCATCGTTTCGCAACTTTGCGACCGCGTGGCCGTCATGTATGCGGGCCGGATCGTTGAGATGGGCAGCGTGGAGACGGTGATCGACCAGCCTCGCCATCCCTACACGGCAAAGCTGCTGGGTACGGTTCCCGTAGTTGGCCGCGGTACCCGCGATCTCGTCTCAATACCCGGCCATGTACCCGATCCTGGCGTAATACCGACGGGCTGCGCGTTTCACGACCGGTGCGACCGGGCGACCGGCATCTGCGCAGAGGCGGATCCGCCGGCCCGGACCTTTGGCGAGAACCATGTGGCGCTGTGTCATCATGCCGTTCGCCAACAGCTGGTCACGGAGTCACCATGAACGCCGCACCGTCCGTTCGCCTGGTGTCCGTGGAGGGCCTGCGCAAAGTCTATCCCACGCGCCACGGCGCCATAAAGGCCTTGGACGACATCAGCTTTCAGATCGCGCCGGGCGAGACGCTCGCACTCGTTGGCGAGTCGGGCTGCGGCAAGAGCACGCTGGCCTCCGCACTCCTGGGGCTTATGAAATTCGATGCAGGCACAATCGAGATCGGCGGCAACATAGTCACCGCTCACCTGCGTGGGACCACAATGCCCCCACGCCGCGACGTCGGCGTGGTGTTCCAGAACCCGAATTCCTCGCTCGATCCGAGGATGAAGGTGCGCTCGATCGTTGGCGAACCGCTGAGCGGTGTTCTAGGCATGCGCGGCGAAGCCATCACCCGGCGCGCCGGCGAATTGCTGAGCCAAGTTGGACTCGGCGCGGACTACCTCAACCGCTATCCCCATCAGCTCTCGGGTGGGCAGATGCAGCGTGTTGCTATCGCACGTGCGTTGGCGCTTGAACCACGGCTGCTTGTGCTCGACGAGCCTACCGCGGCGCTCGACGTCTCCGTGCAAGCCCAGATTTTGAAGCTTCTTAAGGCTCTCCAGGCAAAAACAAATGTCAGCTATCTGTTCATCACGCACAATCTTGGCGTTGTCGGCTACATCGCCCACCGCGTCGCCGTCATGCATCTTGGCCGGATCGTTGAGAGCGGGTGCGTTGATGAAGTCTTCGCCGATCCCCGCCACCCCTACACGCGGGCGTTGCTCGACGCCGTGCCGGTCATCGACCCTCGGCGACGGCGCCGGTCCCCACCGCGCGACGGCGAGGTCCCAAGTAAGCGTCGCTGAGGACCTTCCCCGCTTCATCGATGAGGCTTACAACACCCGCCGATTGCACTCAGCGCTCGGCTATCTTAGCCCACAACAGTTCGAGGACTAACACGCCCGGCAGATGGTCAAAACTGCGGCTTGATCCTGTCCGGCTCGAGGGGCGCACACTCCAGATCGGCGTCGCCGATTCCTAGGCTTATGGGGTCAATTTTTGCACACGATGACGTAATTGCTGCCGTCGCTCCTTTGAACGAAGACTCGGCGGACGGCAAAAGCCGCCGACCAGTGAGATCAAGGAGGCCGCAGTGAAGCAATATGTCGGATTGGATGTGTCGCAGCGAGAGACCAGCGTTTGCGTCGTCGATGATGCTGGAAGGGCTGTCTTCCAAGGGAAAGTGAAGTCCGATCCGGGAGCACTGACCGAGTTGCTCCGCAAACGCGCACCGCACGCCGAGCGCATCGGATTCGAGACCGGCGCAATGTCCAGCTGGCTCTGGCATGAGCTTAAACGGGTCGGATTACCCGTCGTCTGTATTGATGCTCGGCATGCGAAGGCGGCCCTTCAGTTCGAATGAGCAAAAGTGATGAGAACGATGCCCGCGGCCTGGCCGAGCTGGTTCGCGTCGGCTGGTATCGGGAGGTCAGGGTTAAAAGCACGGAGAGCCAGGCAACCCGATCCCTCCTGGTGGCGCGATCGCGACTTGTCGCCATCCGCCGCGATCTCGAGAACCAAGTCCGGTCAATGCTGAAAGAGTACGGGCTGCAGTTCAGTCGCTCAATCGCTGCGCAGTTTCGGCGAAAGGTCCTGGAGTTAGTTGTCGACGGGCATCAGCTTCGATCCGTGATCGAGCCGCTTCTGACCGTCCATGAACAGGCCTGCACGGAACAGGAAAAGCTGGACCGGCAGGTACGACGCCTTGCTCGTGAGGATGACACCACTCGCCGGCTTATGACGGTTCCTGGCGTCGGCGTCGTGACGGCGTTGACCTACCGCCACACGATCGATGATCCTTCGCGCTTTTCCTCGGCCAGTGACGTCGGCGCCTACCTTGGTCTGACACCGCGGCGAAAACAATCTGGGGAAACAGATATCAACGGCCGCGTATCTCATTGGGGAGATCGCCTCTTGCGAACCTATCTCTACGAGGCGGCAAGCGTACTCATGCATCGAACGAAGAAATGGTCTTCGTTGAAGGCGTGGGGCCTTCGTCTGTCAAAGCGGATCGGTATGAAAAAGGCGAAAGTGGCGGTTGCTCGCAAGATCGCGGTTCTGCGCCACTGCCTCTGGGTTGACGGCACCAGCTTTGAGTGGGGCGGCGAAAAGATGGCCTGACAGTTCCGCGCTCGATCCCAATCGCGGGCCCGTTTCCGAAACCCGTGATGTCCCCGCCGGGGACGGTGGTTGTGGTGACCTCGTTGAATCGGCTGACGTCGACTTCGAACTTCGTTGCACACGTTGAGGCGCCGCCCAACCCGAACATCATCATGAGGCATTCGACCTCGGAAAGGACCATGACCCCGGCGATGACAGAGCAAAACTCGGATTGACAACCACCCGCAATTAAAGGGCCGATTCACACCCGACCTCATCGCGGACCTAACCCGGACTTCTCATACGGTCTGCCGGTAAAGAGCTGATGGCGGGGTCGGCTTGGGGCTTGAGGTTGGTGCAAACGGCATTGACCGCGGGGCGGTTGTCACTTTTCGGCGCTGTTCCTTGCTGTTGACGGGCGGGGTGATCGAGGGCGCTCAGGCGGCTGCCGCCAGTCTGGCGTAGGTCAAGGCCCATTCGCGCTGGAAAGGGCAGGCGGAGTTCATGGCCAGCCTGATGCGGCGCACCGAGACGGTGACCAGGGCGCCGATCTTGAACAGCTTGAGGCGGATGGTGGCGCAGCTTGCCCTGGCGAGCCTCGTGTTGGCCAAGCCGATGCGGCGCAGCGCGCAGATCAGCACATAAGCCATTGAGGCGAACCAGAGCCTGAGCTGGTTGGCGCGCATGGTGGCCGCCGAGGTGCGGTCGGCAAACAGGTCGAGCTGACATTCCTTGATGCGGTTCTCCATCTCGCCGCGGGCACAGTAGAGGTCCTCATAGAGGCTGCGGGCCGGCCAGGCCTCGGCGGCGAGCGAGGTGACGACAAAGCGCGGGTTGGCCGCGCCCTGCGTCCACTCGGCCTTGGCCACGACCCGGCGCCGGCAGCTCCAGCTCTTGCGGGTGGTCCACAGGAAGTCCTTGAAGCGGCGGGCGGGCCGGCTGGTGAGGGAACTCTCGGCTCTGGCCTCTTCCAGTTCAGCCCCGATGTGCCGGACCAACCGGACATTGCGGGCCAGGCCGAACAGATAGTCCACGGCGTTGGTCTCGCACCAGGCCATCAGTTCCTCGCGGGCGAAGCCAGAATCGGCGCGCAGCACGATACGGACTTTGGGCCAGCGCTCGCGCAGCTGGCGCACGATGCGCTCGATCTCCTGAACCGAGCCGGCGGCGGCGTCGATGTTGGCCGGCCGCAGCTTGGCGCACAAAAGATGATCGCCGCAGAAGATGTAGAGCGGCAGGTAGCAGTGGTGGCCGTAATAGCCGTGGAAGAACCGCCCCTCCTGGTTGCCGTGCAAGGGATCGTCGGTGGCGCTCAGATCCAGCACGATCTCCTCGGGCGGCGCCGCGTACGCGCCCATGAACAAGTCGACGAACAAGGCTTCGATCGCCGCCGGATCGTGGCTGATCTTGTGATAGCGCGTCGGCTGCGGCCGGCTCAGCTCCAGCCGGTTGAGCGTCGACTTGCCGGCCACGGCTGCGCATTTCTTGTGGCGGCGCGCCTGAAGCTTGCCGGCCAGCACCGCCATCACCCGATCATGGCGCAGTTCGTCGTGGTCGTTCAGGTCCTCGTAGCCGAGCGCGATGGCGAAGATGCGCTGGCCCACCAGCGTCTTCACCGCGTGCTCGATCAATGCGGCATTGCGGACGTCCACGAAGCAGCGGGCAAAGCGATCGACCAGTCCGATCGCCCGGTCCGTCAGCCCCAGCAGAAGCGCGCCGGCGTCGGAGGTGATCGTTCCGCCGTCAAAGCCGGCCACAACGGAGCGTTTCTCAACAGGTGCAAAATCAAATCGTTCTGCGCTACACTCTGTTTGCATCGGGATGTTCCTCGATCAAAGCTAAGCTGTTGCCGCAAAACAACTTTCACTGATTCGGGACCCCGATGCACTTCAACAATGTGAGATATTGGGGCTAAACCCTACGGAATGACGGTAGTTCGAGGTGTCCAATTGGCTATGCTGGCCGCGATCCTTTCCTCGACGAAGGCGATCTGGTCCTGTGTTTCGGCAATTGCCGTCTCTAGGAGCGCAACAGTTTGGTGAGCATCACTGAGACGGACGGCGCAATTCAAAGAATTGATAGTTCGTTCCATCAACGACAACTGGCCCAAGGCAGGAATAGCCCTGTCGGATTTTCGCTCTGAGAGATCGTATATTCGTCGGGTGTATGAAAGAGACTAACCGATCGATAGGTTGGGTTGCGAAGGCGAATTCGATCACTGGTTTAAGGCTTTCCGGCCCAATCCCCTGACCGCACCGGGCTCCGAACAAGTAGCATCCGGTTTCAATGTCGTTGTCATCGACGCGGCGCAGCCCGGATCGCCCCACGAAGCGCAATTCGCCATTGTCCTTTCGTTCATAGACCATCCAGAATCCATATCCGTAGGTTTCCCACTCATGAAGGTAGAGGGACAGCCGCGCATCAGACATTTCCCGCGTTGGCGGAATTCCCCCCATCGCCGATTCGACTACTAGCGGATCACAGTGCAGGCGATGCATGGCGCCAGCGTCCCATGGACGTATTGGGCGCATGAATAAACGTTCTGTTTCTAGATTCATGTGAAATTCCATTCTCGTTCAATCGATCGCAGCTACCGGCGATATGAATACCGACCGGCAGCTCTGCCGCCTCACACCGAAGGGTCTCAAAACCCGTGCCATTTGGCTGGTCGGACCGAAGAAGAAATTTTGTGTTTGCTTTCAAGTATTTAACCTGAAGCAAAAAAGAAAACAAAGATTGGGTCAACAGAGCCTGTGCTGCGGAGACGACAAAACCGACACAAGGTGTCGGCATAGCGAGACCGCTACGTTGACCTCGCTGGAGAGCCACAACGGCTGCCGAGGGCGTTAGTGCATGGATCCGGACCTGAACCGGACCGTTGTGTAAGGAGCTTCTGACTTTCTGAACGTGTGATCGAGTGCGGTCTTCCTGTCAGGCCTTTGAGTGCGGCACTTATCGACCTCTCTGGCCGGTATGGTGATCTGCGGATCGGGTCCAAATCTCACATGCGTGCTTGAAAGTACCGAGGCACCAGTTGGTTTTCTCGATCCAGATCGGTTAGATCATGCGCCCATTCAGGTCATCGCCCTCTCACACCCCCAATACCGGGTTATCCGTCCATGCTGACCAACAGGTCAGGCCATGGCGGTTAACACCGCCGTTCCGGATGCCAGACGGCCGGAACAGACGGCCTCGTCGCCAGCGACGCACCGCCGAACATCTCCGGTCCGGCGGCAAGCGCTATCGACGGCGACATGATCAGTCCTCTCGCCGAGCAGATCGGGCCGGACAAGTTGACGATTGCCCCAAGCCCGACACCTCTCCATTCGGCCAGGCGCTCGAGGCGGCGCTCAAAGGCTGGGGCTATGCCGTCGTCACGGACCAGAAAACCGATGCCAACAAGAGCGTAGTCCCGCTCGCTTATGTCGTCGTGGCGTTTGAAGGTTAGGTCCTGACGCGGTTGTCGACCAGCAAGGTCGAGCTTGGACGTGCCTATACGGTGAGCTCAAGCGGCGCTACGCCGGCAAGCGCGCTCTCGGTTCTCAAGCGCGGGTGAAGGGAAAGTGCGCGGCGACAACTACGGTGGCCGGTTCAGCGACGATTATGATGGCCGGTGGGGTCGCCCGTCAGAAGTCCCTGCGAGGGGGCTCTGATCGGGGCGCGTGGAGTGGTGGTATCGGAGCACCTATCGAACATAGCAGCGATAGGTACCGATGCCTGGCCTCCACATCACCGATCAACAGGTACATCGTTACATGTCTCAGCGTCGTCACCACACCCAGGCCGTTGCGGCCGCCAAGGCCGGTATCAGCGAACGTAGCGCACGCCGGATCGACAAGTATCCGCACCTGCCATCACAGAAGAAGCGCGAGCGGCACTGGCGTACAAGGGCCGACCCCCTGGAACAGATATGGCCACGCGTGGAAGAGCTGCTGAAGATCAGCGGCATCCTCTCCGTCAGCATTTTCGAGACTGTGCAGGACGAGTTCGGGGAGGCCGCCGTTCCCGATGGCGTCAGGCGGACCCTCGAGCGCCGGATTGCCCGGTGGCGGGCACTGAATGGGGGCGAGAAGGAGATCTTCTTCCCACAACATCACGTGATGGGCCGGCAAGGCCTCTTGGATTTCACCGTCGCTGACGATTTGCACGTCACCATCGCCGGCCAGCGCTTCGACCATCGCCTCTTTCATTCTCGCCTTGCCAGTAGCGGCTGGGGGGATTCAGCGGTCGTGCTGGGTGGAGAGAGCTTCACCGCTCTGTCCGAGCACCTGCAAGATGCGCTGTGGAAGCTGGGCGGCGCCCCCGCCGAACTCCGCAGCGACTCGTTATCGGCCGCCTACAAGAACCTCGACGCCGACGCCCAGCGCGATTCCACCCGCAACTATGAAGCGCTGTGCCGCCATTATGGCGTGACGCCGACGCGCAACAACAAAGGTGTCGCCCATGAGAACGGTTCAATCCAAGCTCCCAATGGCCACCTGAAGCGACGGCTCGATCAGGCCCTGCGCCGCCGGAGCAGCCGCGATTTCGACAGCATCGAGGACTACCGCCGCTTCGTCGATCAGGAGGTGTCCAAGCAGAACCGACGC
>NZ_JAMYPB010000084.1:0-14591 GCF_040320135.1 Mesorhizobium sp. M0772
CGGGCCCCCTGGGCCGCGATCGGTGCCCCTCCCGGGGGGCCCGCGGCGGGTGCGCATGTGGGGGCCCGCCGCCGGCCCCCCCCCCCCCCCCGCCCCCCCGCCGCGGGGGGGGCGGCAGGATACGTTCCCGGAAGCGAGCATCCTCATGATAGCGCGCTTTTTTGGCGCGGATCGGCGGAGCACCCGCGACCATGACGATCTCGTCGGTCGCCGGCAGCTGCATGACTTCACCCGGCGTGAGCAGCGGGCGAGCCGTCTCCGAGCGGGAGACCATGAGATGACCGAGCCACGGAGACAGCCGGTGGCCGGCATAGTTCCTCATGGCCCTCATCTCGGTCGCTGTTCCCAGCGCGTCGGACACGCGCTTGGCGGTGCGCTCGTCATTGGTGGCAAAGCTTACCCGGACATGACAGTTGTCGAGGATCGAGTTGTTGGCGCCGTACGCCCTCTCGATCTGGTTGAGGGATTGAGCGATCAGGAAGCTTTTCAGCCCGTAGCCGGCCATGAAGGCGAGCGCCGATTCGAAAAAATCGAGGCGGCCAAGCGCCGGGAACTCGTCGAGCATCAGGAGCAGCCGGTGCCCTTTCGCCCTGACCTGCAGATCTTCAGTCAAGCGGCGGCCGATCTGATTGAGGATCAGGCGAATGAGCGGCTTGGTCCGATTGATGTCGGACGGCGGCACGACGAGGTAGAGTGTCGTCGGATGCTCGTCGTCGATAAGGTCGCTGATGCGCCAGTCGCAGCGGCGCGTGACCTCTGCCACGACAGGATCGCGATAGAGGCCAAGAAATGACATGGCGGTGGACAGCACGCCGGAGCGTTCGTTGTCTGATTTGTTCAAGAGCTCTCGCGCGGCGCTGGCGATGACCGGGTGCGGACCAGCCTGCCCCAGATGCGCGGTTTTCATCATCGCTGACAGCGTCGATTCGATCGGACGCTTCGGATCGGAAAGGAAACCGGCGACGCCGGCGAGTGTCTTGTCCGGCTCGGCGTAGAGGACATGCAAGATCGCGCCGACCAGCAGGGCGTGGCTGGTCTTCTCCCAATGGTTTCGCCTCTCGAGCGAGCCTTCGGGATCGACCAGGATGTCGGCGATGTTTTGAACGTCGCGGACTTCCCATTCGCCGCGACGCACCTCGAGCAGCGGGTTGTAGGATGAGGATTTGGGATTGGTGGGATCGAACAGCAGGACCCGCCCATGCATGGCGCGGAAGCCCGCGGTGAGTTGCCAGTTTTCGCCCTTGATATCGTGAACGACGGCGGAGCTCGGCCAGGTCAGCAGCGACGGGACGACCAGGCCGACACCCTTGCCCGAACGTGTGGGCGCAAAGCACAGCACATGCTCCGGTCCATCGTGGCGCAGATAGGCGCCGTCAAAGCGCCCAAGCACCACCCCATCGGAGCCGAGAAGGCCCGTTGCCTTGACCTCCTGCTTGTCGGCCCAGCGGGCGGAGCCGTAGGTCTCGACCTTCTTGGCCTCTCGAGCCCGCCAGACCGACATGCCGATGGCGACGGCGACGCAGGCGAAACCGCCGAAAGCCGCGATAAAGGCTCCCTCTACGAAGATCGACGGCGCGTAGGCATCGAAGCCATACCACCACCAGAAGAATGACGGCGGAAGGTAGAACGGAAAGCCCAGGACACGGAACCATGGCCTGCCCAGCTCGGGCTGGAATGCCAGACGCCAGGCCACCCACTCCGTCGCGCCCCAGGTCGTGAACAGTACGATCATCAAGACGGCGAGGATCTGGCCCCAGAGAATTTTGGTGGCGGACATGCTGCAGTCCTTTCTTCAAATTGAGACTAGATGCCGAGGCCTCGCTTGCGGCCAAAACTCCAGTCGATGCCGTCGTCATTGCGAGCGACGCCAGAGACGTGGCGGCCAAGATGTTTTTCGAGAGACGGCGTCCAGGGCACCAGTTGGAACCCGAGCCCGTCATCGATCATGGCGAAGCGGCCCGACGCGAGCATGAAGCGCTGCCGGTAGGAACCGGTGACATATTCGCCGCCGCGGGCGCGGTTGAAAGGCTGGCCGGTTTCGGCCGAGAGCTTTTGGCCGAGCGCTTCCAGTTCGCGGCGACGCAGCGTGTCGACCAGGCCGCGGGTGAAGGTTGTGCGTTGGCCGTGCCGCTCACCGAGGCCCTGTTGGACGAGGTGGTCGGTACGGCGCTCCATTGCCTGCCGTACCCCGGCGCCGAAACCGGATTCCGACAGCGCAATCGGTTCGCGGGCAGTATTCTGACGGTCAAGCCAGGTGGCGCCGGCGGCGGTAACCTGCCGCTCAATATCGAGATCGGAACGGACAGCGAGTGCTGCGCGCCCATGTCCCTGCGCGTCATGGAACTTGCGCAGTTCGACGATCGAACCCGGAGCGCTGTCGCCGGCGGCATCGAGATCGGACAGCTTGATGTGATGGGTGCGGCCGTCGATGCCATCGACCACGGCGTAAGCGCTGCCTTTCAACTCGTCATCGAGACCGCGGTCGACCAGCCGCCCGACGATCGACGTGTCCAGGCGCTCCGCCGCGAGCACATAACTCGCCGACCCGCGCTCGATGCCCTGTTCTGTCAGGGCGCGGTGCATCCGTTTGATGATGTCACCGCGCTCGCCAAGCTCGCGCAGCGTCGCCTCGGCCTTGTCGTCGATCATCCATTGGCCCGGGCCGACCTGTTCGGCAAGGCCAAGGGTTTCGAGCTTGCGCACCCGCCCGACCTTCAGCACGTGATACTCATCGGGCTGGGCGCTCGCCGGGGACCCAAGATCGACAACGCCTGTGTCGCGGCCGTCGCGAACAAGCTGCCGGTCAAGCTGGGTCCAGCGTTCGGCTTCGACCTGGCGCTGCAGATTGCGATGGATGTCGAGATCGGTGCGCGGGCCGAGCTCCTGGGTAACAAGATCGGCGGCGCGGGCGCGCATCCCCTCCTTGATGTAATCGCGCGAGATCACGAGATCCTGCCCGTCATCAGTCTGGCCGCGCAGGATGATGTGAAGGTGCGGGTTGTCGGTGTTCCAGTGATCGACGCCAGCCCAATCCAGTTTTGTGCCGAGGTCCTTTTCCATCTGACCCATCAGATCGTGGGCGAAGGATTTGAGGTCCGCCATGTCGACGGCATCTTCCGGCGAGACGATGAAACGGAAGTGGTGCCGATCATCGCCGCACCGCTCGGCAAAAGCACCGCCATCCACCTCCCCGGTCTGCGGCCCGAACAGCCTGGCCTTCTCCCCGTCACGGGTGACGCCCTCGCGGCGCAGATAGGTGAGATGGGCGGCAAGCGGCGCGGCGCGCGCGTGATGGCGCACCAGCCGTGTCTTGATGATCACGGCGCGCGAGCGGCCGGTGAGGAGACGATTGGCGCGCACGCTCGCCGAGCGGCCACGCCCGAAGGTCGAGCGATTGCCCGGGCTGATCCGGCCGGAGCGAGAGATGCGGGCGCCGGCCTTCTGGGCGGCGGCAAGCGCCTGCGCGATGAAGGGTCTGGCGCGCTGGGCACTGGGCGAGCGGATGCGGCCGGGCCGGATGCGGAAACCATCCTCGTCAGTCATCGTGAATATCCGCACATCGTCTCAAGGCACCGAAATCACAGGTGAAACGGTGTTCCGGCGAGGCGCGCGAAACCTTCGCACCTCGCGGAAATCCTGCATAACCTATTGAAACAGCAAAACCGATCGACGCCGCACCTCGCGGCCTTTTATCTCGCCATCTTCCGGTTGTTCTGCCCACCTTCCGCCTCCACCCACGCCATGGTGCGCTGGAGCTTGCGGTTGCGCGAAGACGCCCATGTGCGCTCATGGCTGTATCCCTTCGCCCGCTCGCGCCACGAAGAGGCCTTCGGACAGCGGCACGATGGCGGACACATCGCGCACGGTGGGCGCAGAGCTCGCGTCATTTGGTGGTCGCTCGGTTGGCACCCGAGCGACAGCTTGTTTGCGATCCGGCTGACCGACGAACAGCGAGCCGCGCTTCCAGGGAATGGCCTCGACAGACGTAACGGCGAAAGGGCGCATACCCTCGCTTTCACCGATCAGGGGCGCAAATGCGGCGACATAGGCGCGGGTCTCGGCCGGTAACGGACGCCCAGTGAGGTAGGCTTGGTAGCGTGCAGGTCCCGCATTGTAGGCGGCCAGAAATCCCGGAGAGCCGAAGCGATCGTGCAGTTCGCGCAGGTACGCCGTTCCAGCCAGGATGTTGTCCCGGGGATCGAATGGATCGCGGCCAAGCGACCAGCGGGCGCGCAGATAGTTCCATGTTCCGGGCATGATCTGCATCAAGCCGCGGGCGCCTGCGCTGGAGACGGCGCGCACATCACCCGCACTCTCCTTGCGCATGATGGCGCGGATCAGCGCGCGCGGGACGCCGAAGCGGTGCGAGGCTTCTGCGATATGCGCGCCGAACGGATCGCGTTGGGAAGACCGGGCAACGGCCAGGTCCTGCGCCTCTGCCGCCGGCATGACGGTCGCGACGGACAGGCCGCAAAGGAGGAGCAGAGCCATGCGCCAGGCAGCGCGAAGCGGCCCGGGCGCACCGCGATGGCTCGTCGACGGACGGCGAGCGCGCATCGTTCAATCCTTCTCGCTGCGGTCGCGCGGCCGCGCCCAGTGCAGCGACCAGGACGTCTTGTCGTCTCCATTGCGAAAGAGGTTCGCGCGTATCGGCTGCGCGAAGGTCGGGTCGTCGAGCTGGATCGAGACATAGTCTCCGGCCTTTTCGCTGGAGCGTTTCCAGCCGGCGCCGATCTCGGGGCCGTCCTCGCTTGAGGCGTGAACGCGGTAGTCAGGCGCATTCTCCGTTTCGCTCGCCTCTGCCGCCACAATGGCGATATCTAGGTTGAGACTGAGCGTGTGGATGCGCCCGCTATAGCCTGTCTTCTGGCGCGTGAATTCTCCGATCTGTTGCATGTCAGGTTCCTGTTTTCGAGTCGTGCGGTGATGAAGACTGGCGCCACGACGCGCGCCGCTGGTCGCGCGCTCACCGCGTTGGCGCGCGCCATTCGAAGCGGCCGTTGCCGTCCTCGTCTGTCCACAGCGGAACGGCGCGGCCGATGATCCGTCTGGTGGAGAGGAGGCCGAAGTAGCGGCCGTCGAAGCTGTCGCGGACATGCCGGTTCATCAGGAAGACTTCGCCGCTCGCGATGCGGCGGCAGCCCTGCCAGACCGGCAGGTCACGACCGGCCCGGTCACGCGTCAACGCCATCCCCGCCTCGTTTCCATCGACCGTGATGGTGAGGTTCGAGCGACAGACCCGTTGCCCCGATACGCCAAGGATGCGCTTCAGGAGTGGCACGCCCCTCGGCAGATAGCCGCGATCGGCGAGGAACGCCGCGAGCGGCTCGGGCGCGTCGACGGCCACAAGATCGGCGACCTCGAAGGGTCCGTCGAAGTCGATCGTGTAGAAGCCGATCGGTGCGCTGGCTGACGCATTCCAGATGAGCTTCGCGGGCATCGAAGTGAGGCCGGGATAACCGACGCCCATGGTTGCGATAACGCTGGCTAAGATGATCCCGGCGCGCGTCACGGCTCAGTCCTCTTGCGCAGCAGGAAGGCACGATGTTGGTCGAGTGTGTAGCTGCGCGGCGCATTGCCGGCGGTTATCCGGTTGTGGATGTGCCGCCAATGATCAGGCGACACCAACTCAGGCTCGATGCCGAGGCGCTGGATGGCGTCAATCGCCTGCAGCACGCGTTCGACCTTGGGCCAGCTCTCGACCTTCAGCAGGATGTCGCCGCCGGGTCGCACGAAGGGCAGTGTCTGATAGGCTTCGCCAGACGCGACCGCACGCACGATGTCGATGCGTGAGATGATCGTTCCGAAGTCGTTCGCCGCCCATCGCACGAAGGCGAAGACCACGCCGGGACGATAGGACAGGATCCGCCGGCGACGATCGACGATCTGTTCCTGGGCGGGCGTGCCGAACCGTATCCAGTTCTCGATCCTCTTCTCGACCCAGGTCAGTTCGACATGGACGAGATTATCGGCAGCGTGGTGCGTGGCCGGGAACGCGGTGCGCATGCGAGGAGCCGCGATGCCAGTCATGTCGGTTCTCCTGATGTGGTGGGAAATTCGGACGCGAGCCTCGCGCGCAGCGTTTCGGCGACGATGACGCCGTCCCAGAAGGCGGCGATGCGGTCGCGCTCCTGAGTCGTCATATCGGTGGTCGGGCGCACGACGAAGGTCGCGAACTTATTTCCCTTGGAGGTCAATTCACCGGCGAGATGCAGCGTCAAAGTTGCCTTGCCGACTCGGCTTTTTCGATTGAGGGGTGCGGCGCTCATCGGGCGGCTCCCGAGCGCGGATCAAGCGGCGGAGTCGGACCTTCGGAGACGCTGGTTGCCGTGTTGCGACCGCCAGAAACCGTCGACGTGTTGGGGGTCTTGTTGGTGATTACGCTGAGCGCGTGGCTGGCTTTCCGGACGAGGTTTTGCACATCGCGCGCACGCACTTCAAGGTTAGATTCTGGGTTAGAGTCTAAGTTAAGGGCGGGATTTCGGCTTTGCTTTCCTGGGGTTAGGCCCCGTTTCGGTTCCTGATAGCACGAGCCTGCGGTTCCCGATGGCACGATAGGTCCGGTTCCCGATAGCACGAGGCCGTCCACAGGCCTTCCACAGGAGCCGATCCGCTCGAAGGCAAGCAGAACCCGGCCGCCAATCTCCACTTCCAGCGCAAGGGTGTAGCCGGGCAGCGGCTGGCGGCGGATGATGTCGCGCAGCTCGAAGGCAAAGCGCTTGTAGGGCGACAGGCTGCCGGATTTCTGGTGAAGGTGACGGAAGTCGAAGCGCCAGCCGTCGCGCTGGCGTCCGCCATGCTTGCGCACCAGCCGATAGAGCCAGCGCTCAAGCCCGCCAGTCAGGTCGAAATAGGCCCGATTGATCGTCAGCACGAGCGCGTCATCGAGGACCGCCCGGTAGAACCAGTCGGGGACGATCAACTCGATCCCCGCGGGCTTGCCATGGCGGTCGATGCGCTCCTGCCACTCATTGATCCAAGAGAAGCGGTGACGCCGGCCGTCGGCGGGCTGACGAATTGTCGTCGAGACGGTGGTCGACTGCAGCCGGTCAAGCCCCGCCTTCAGGCGCTGATAGTCGCGCAGGCTCTTGCCGCGGCCGACGAAGGTAAGGATCTCATAGGGCGTTGCGGCCATAAGGCGCGAGGTGCGAAGCCCGCTGTCACGCGCCTCGACGATCTGGCTCGCGGCCCAGATCAGGATGTCGGCGTCCCAGATGGTCGCCATGCCATGATCGGGTACGGCCTCGACCCGGATCGTGACGTCGCCGGCGGCAAAATCGATCGGGGTGATGCGATGGGTCTTGGAAAGGGAGAAGAACGGATAGGCCATGAGATCCTGCGCGTCTCGTGGGGCGAAGTCGCCAGGCAGCGCCCGGAAAAGGTCGAGCTGCCCGCGGTCCGAAAGGGATTGGTTTCGCGCCACCATCTGGAAATCCGCGCGCGGTCAGCGTGCGTATCGTCCGCCATGCACCGGCGGCGTCGGTGTGTGACGCTTGGCGGGCAGGACCGACCCACGCGGATCGGATGTAGAGGTGACGGCGCCGCGTTCGGCCCAGGCCTGAAGGTCGTCGACGGCATAGACGACGCGGCCGCCGAGCTTTCGGTAGGAAGGACCAGTGCCATAGGTCCGGTGCTTTTCGAGCGTGCGGGCGGACAGGCTGAGGAAATCCGCAGCTTCCTTGGTGCGCAGGAAGCGCGGCGGCAAAACGGCGATATCGGGTCGCATGGGTCGAACCTCCGTAGGGTTTCGGGCAACCGCTGGCGTTCAGCGGTGGACGGAGACCACGGTGGCGGAGAGTAAGCTTCGTCAGGGATGGGGAAATTGAGGGGGGCTAAAACTCCACCCCTTTGCGCGGCCAGACCCCGCTAGGATCGGCGGCGATGACGCAGGATTTGCAAATAGCCGCCGCCGATCATGGCGGTGGCGCCTTCGACGAGACCGATCACCGCATCGCGCAGCGCGGAGGTCTTCCAGGGATCAGCGGCGACGCGCTCAGACCCGTAAAGGGCGACGCCAATGTCGCGGTAGCTCGCGCCGTTGGCACGGGCATCTGCGGCCTGCATCATCAGACGAAACCGGCGGCGCTGCTGTGGGGTCATACGGGTGTCCGAAGGTGTGGGGCGCCCCTGCAAGGAGCGCCAGAAACGGGTGAGTGCTTCGATCCGTCCCAACGTTTCTGCATCCAATGGGATCAGCGCCGCCAGGTGGCTGTGCGGGTCACTGCCGGGCAGAAGGAGAAGTTGGGTCGCGACACCTGCACTGTGGACAGTGTGACGTCCTTCCGGGCTGTCGCGGAGCACGCCCAGGCCGGTCAACGGCGCCGACCGCAAGGAAGACAGGAATTCCGGCGCCGGCACGAGAGAAACCACAGCTGGATCGACGTCAGGCGACCACAGAACGTCTTGCGCCAAGGCGGACAAATCCGGCGTGGCCGGGAAATCGCAACCCCCACTGCCGCTGTGCCTCAGGGTGGAAGGGTGCTTTTTCGGATCTTGTGGTAAGGAGCGCTTGGTAGTGCCGTTGATAGGGTTGGTGACGCCGCAGACACTCCCAGGCGAGCCCTTCGATAGGTAATGTATCAAAATAATCATAGCTGGCATTGTCTCGCCAATGCGACGTATCCGGCCTCATCCAAGAGCTCCTCGCAAACAACGCGTAGACCCCGCCTCCAAACGATTCCGGGTTGTAGCGATTGGCGGAAGACCCTTGCCGGGCATCGGGTGATGCCACTTCGGCATCACCCGCGAACCACAGGCGCTGTGGTGCTAGTTGCCGGGTCGACGCAAGAGATGACGGTAGCCTGCACGCGCCATCCAGCGCGCTCGCGCCAGATGGCTGTCGTGGATGCGCCGGGCGCGTTGTGGCTCCTTCGTCAGATCAATGCCGAAGAGGATTTCGACCACCTCGCGCCAGTCCGCGCCGTCGTCGGCGGCGTCAAGCAGGCGCACATAGAGCTTGACGTGTTCCCGATCGTATTCGGTGAGTTCGTCACTGGTCGGCGCGGTTTCGTCAAATGGATCGATCATCGCTTGCCTCGTCTTCCCAGAGTGAAAGCCTGCATTTTACAGAACAATTCTGCCAACGGAGGCCGGTTGATCAGCATCAGGCGATGCGGCTTCGGCATCGCTCTCGGCTTGAGTGAACCGAACCGGACCGTCCGCGGAAGAGGCCCCGGCGTTCCGGCCGGGGCCTGCGCGGGTCCTCAGTCGCTCCGCCGCGCGTTCGGGCGGGACCAGATGAGCGAGAAACCCTCACCTTCCTCGTCGTCGAAGAGATTGGCGTAGATCGGGGCGTTGAAGCTCGGATCGTCGAGCTTGAGGCCCAGGTAGTCGCGGCCCTCGTTGGAGGTCTTCGACCATGCGGCGCCGATCTCGGCGCGGCCGACCAGCACCCGGTGGCTGGGAGCGTTCTCGCCAGTGGCGCGTGTGTCTGGGACGATGCGCACGTTCTTGGCCTGGACGCTGAGGGTGACGATGTCCCCGGTGAATTCGTTCGAGGCGGTCTTCTTGAAGGTGCCGATGGTAGCCATTGTAAGTCTCCGTTTTCTGTTCCGAGCCCGCACCATGCGGCCTCGATGGCGATCGGTTGGCCGGAGGCGACCGACGACGCATCGCTTGCGACCGGAGCAAAGCGGAGGACGGCGCAAGAACGACTTTCTTGTCTCGCGAGGAATGGCGGCGCTCGGGGTCCCCAGGCGCTTGCCGCATGGGGTGGGCGCCGGCAGGGGAAGAAAGTCGAGACGCGCCGTTGCGGCTAGGCGGTCGAGGCTTCAGCCGTCCTTCGGCCAGATCAGCCCATTGAAGAGGCCGTTTGGAGCGCTCTTGGTACAGATTGCCAACGGAGACGTTGGCATGCAACGCGCCTCCTGCACTTCGCTACAGGCTTCACCGCATCGCCCTCGCATTCCAGGCACAGATTCCGCGCACCTGCAACGCCGCCGCGACCGCCCGCTGCCGTCCTGCTACCGACTGGTCGGTCTGCCATGGGCATCGACTGAAGAAAGTCCAAGGCCATAGACGGGGCCGCGCCGGCACGTGGCCGTTGCTCGATCCTGGCATGGAACCCGATTGCTCCAACCACCGATAATGAGGAGGCTAGGCCTTCGTCGGTCTGGTCCACCTGCGCCGCCCGCGGGGGTCTAGGCTCGAACCACGTCCCTGCCGGATTGGTCGGCTGACGTCATGCCCGCGACCCGCAGATATGCCGTGACGCCGACGGCGGTCGCGCCAATGACGGAGAAGACGACCTGCCAGGTTTCCGAAGGCATCATGTGCTTCGCGATGCCATGGGTGGCATGGTAGCGGCAACCATCGCAGGCGCGACGAAGACAAGCGTGATCGCCAGCTTCGCCCACATGGAGCTGATAACGCCGAGGAGGATTTGGCCGACGCCGAGCGTCAACCCGGCTGCCAGGATGCCGACGAGGATCGCGCCAAGCCAGCCGGCGCCGGTGTTGAATGCCCACGTACCTGCGCTGACCCCTGCGAACAACGGAAGGGCGAAGATAGCAAGCGTGAAGAGCAACCAGCACAGGATGCCGATGGCCGCGATACAAACGAACATGCCGAGGATGATCATGGTGGTGTCTCCGAGAATAGCTCTGGCGATTGCGCCTTCCACCACCACCGCAACGCCGCGCAGAGCATAGCAACGAAAAGCACCGGCGAGATGCCAAAGCTCTGTTTCGCCAGCGGCAATGTTAGCCCCGTCCTGGGGCGAACGGTCGATTTCGCCGATGATGGCGGTGTCGTCGCCGTCATACTCGTTCGCCGGCACGACCGAGAGAGTGCCGTCGCCGGCACGAAAGATGACGATGGCGACCATGAGGGTGGCGGCGAGGCTGAAGGCGAAGGCATGCGCGTCGGCGAGGGACATCGATCCGGCTCCTGTTTGAAGCGGAGGACCCTCCCCCGCTGACAGGCGCCCGATGTGTTCGGCGGATGGCCGCAATCACCGCGAAGGCGAAGCCGGAGCGGCGGCACGCTTCGCGTAGTCCGACCCCTTGCGGGTTGATGGCGTCAGGCCGTCGGCTGGACCAAGGATCAGCGCAATGGATCGCGGGGGTGGGGTCATCTTCAAGTCAGGAGCAGCGGCGTCGTTAGCGCGACGCTTATGTTCCATGAGAGTCTGAGCAAGCCGCCGCGCGATGTGGCGGGCGTCGAGCGATAAACCGGACGGCCATGAACGCGCTGGGTCCCGTTGGAAGCCGCCACGCTGAAAATGAGGATGAAGCTGGGCGATGACGCTGTGCAGTTGCGGTGGCAGGCCCAATCCAGCTCTCTCGGCGTAACGAGCGGCCTTGCCGAGATCGTGCCCGATATGGCGGCGATTCCAGCGATCGTCGGTCGCTGTTCTGAGAAGATGCGACTTCAGGAGCAATTCAATGGCGATGGCGATGGCGTGAAGGGCCGCATTGCGCCTGCCCAGATCCGCCGCCCGGTCAGCGCCATCGAGGCACACTGCGGCATTGCGCAAGAAGGTGTCGGCCAGCGCGATGTCCGGTGAAGCTATCGGGAAAGGATAAGAGCGACGGCTTGAAGAATGCCGTGCCTCCCCTGCTAATTTATAGGGGGGGTAAGTTCCGAAGGCGCATCGACCAGCGTCCGATATAGGCTGTCAACTTCTTCGTCGATCTCTTCGCGCCTGATCCCGAGCGCCTTAGCGTCGGCGTACAATTTGTGTGTGTACTCACTTATCGAAACCGTGTCGGCCTTCGCCGTTTCGGGGAGATTGTTGCCGATCCCAGCGATCGAGGAAATTGATACCGCGTGTACTCATGGAGCCTTAAGCTCCATTAAGCGCTTAGGTTCCGGCTGTTCGGTGGCGAGGTCATAGACTAGGCTGTTCGCAGCCGCCGAAGTAGCTTTTGACCTTCAATCAGGCCGCACGTCGGCCCAATCACTATGAATTGGCTTCGCACCAAAAATCCATGTGTGAGATGTAAGGCAAGAACCCCCATCGGAGTCCGTGAGTTCGACCTGGAGGATGATACCACCCCCGAACAGGCGTCATCGATCATACAGAAAGATGACGCACGACAGTCGCCAGTGATCGGGACCGACGAGACCGCGAAACAGATAGTCGCTCTGCTTCAGCGCGTCTCTCGCTGATTTCGTCAAGTTGCTCGCTTCGGGGGAGCTTCCAATCCTAGACGAGAAGACTGATCGCCAGCGAAAGCGACGGCATCTGCTTCATATTCGAATGCTCGGGAATACGTTTCACCGTTCCTCCCTATGATGCGAACAACCCACTCGCCCAACGAATGGCGGATCTCTAAGAAGAGGGAAGACGAAGGCGGCGGCCGGTACGTGACGCTGTGCAATGCCCTCGGGAGGCCTGTCCCGCCAAAATCGGCACCATCGGAGGAATGAACTTCACGCATGCACTGACTCCCGAGACCGCGAGTCAATTAGCGCGTGCTTAATTAGTTCCAGAACGTTTTAACGAATCGTTGACCGCGCTGTCCCATTATAGGACGGCGCGGTCAAACCCCAACCTTGGCTGCGCAGGCGGCTTCGGCATTGAGTTCCACCCCGAACTGTCGGAGCCGCCACCCACATTTCACAATTTACCAGCAATGGTTGAATCAACCGTTACTGCACGTGCTTTCAATGGCGCTTCCCTGATCGTTAGACTTTGACGGAACAAACAGGGGATTCACAGGTTCGGCGTTCGAGACTCGACCGATGGAAGCGATCTTCGATGACATCGCCAACGCCCTCAGAGCGCCCCGCCAAGACGTGTGGCGCCCTGTCCGGCGCCTTCGCCATCGATATGGTCGGCGAACTCAACTCCCCACGTACGCCGCGTCCTGGCTGCGTCAAGGAAGCTCTTGGAACAGATGGCCGAACGCGAAGACCCCCCGCCGCCAAGTTGAGGCGGCTTCTATGGAAATCCGCTCATCTGACGCCAGAGCAGCGCTGGCAGGTCCATCAACCGGCTACCCTCAGAAGCAGTGCGACACCGACTCCATAAGGGATGAACACAGCCGCCAACGCGACCCAGATGCCCGGATCGGCGAGCACGTGCATTTCCTTGCGAAGCTGTTCCAGACCAACGGCAAAAGGCCGGCTGTGTTCCCAAACCGGAAAAGGCCGGCGCACACATGCGGTCGACGGGCATTAGGTTCCATTGCTAGATCACAAGCAAGCGCGCTTACCTGCAGCGGAACCTGACAGCCATACGACCGTTATTCGAAAGGACAACGAAAGGAGATCGCCATCATGGACTGGAATCGCGTCGAAGGAAATTGGAAGCAATTCAAAGGTAAGGTCAAGGAGCAGTGGGGCAAGCTCACTGATGATGATCTCGACCGCATAGCCGGCAACCGCGATCAGCTCGAAGGTACGATCCAGGAACGCTACGGCATTGAGAAGGATCGCGTGCGGCGAGACGTCGACGACTGGTATGGTCGACAAGACTCGTATTAGGACGGTGCGCCGTTCGGATCGACCTTGTCGGCTTCCAGCCGCGTTGATCTCCACAATGGAGATTGTAGAAATGTCCATCCACAAAGAAGACTATCGAACGAACAAGGCTGACTACCTGATAGCGAAAAGGCCAGATCTGGTTGAGAATACCAAGCCGAAAAAGAAGACGTTGCGGCGTGACGATCAGCGTTCCGCAAAGTTATTGGAAAACCCCGCCGCGTTACCCGAGAGGCCGGCATCACGCCGTTAGAAATCGCAGAAGGTCAAGAGGAACATTTAAGCGATATTGAATGTTCGACTGTTTATGGACAGCCGAACCGTACTCTCAGCAGATCAATCCAGAGCAGCACGAGCCCTACTGAACTGGTCGCGTGTGCGACTTGCCGCAAAGGCAGATCTTAGCGAAATGGCAATCAGCGATCTTGAGAACGGATTCAGGAAATCGCGTCCCCACAACATCGCGGCGATCCGCAAAGCGTTTGAAGACGCCGGAATCGTCTTCACCGTCGAAGGCACTCCATCGCTCGCCCGCTCAGAAGGTGGCAGCGGCCTCGCCACCGACAATAGACAGTGGCGCCGGCGGCAGAGAAAATAATAAGGGCGAAAAGCCTACTCAGGAGCGTCTTAGGCTCGGAACTCATACCGGAAGGCTCGCAATGCGGAGCGCTGATTTACGGCTTTGAAGATTGCCGATCTCGTCGACCAAGGTCAGGCCGCTCAATCTGCGATCGAACTCTATGGGCTTGAAGCGCCGACCGCCGTGGCGCACTGCGCTTTGGAGGCACATTTCGACGGCCGACCAAATGACTTCCGCTTTTGGTGCGATGTCTTTCACCAACTGAGAAGACCAAACTGACGGAACTTTTGCCGCGGAATCGTGTTCGTTCGAGCATGACCAGAATAGCAGCCCTTGGCCCACGCATCCCCGGCAAACCACATTCGCCGGCAGACGGACAAGACCGTTTCGACCTTTGGCCCGATATGCGGCCAGCAGGTTGACCGCCGCGACTTCCGTCAAGTGATGTGGCACGAGCAACCAGATCACGAGCCGCTTGAATGGACGCTTAGAGCAGTTCAGATTTTGACTGAATCTGCGGGATTCCCGTGAGAGTGGTTTTGTGATTCAAGATGCTGGCTGGATCGGAGGCCAGCATCAGATG
>NZ_JAMYPB010000085.1:0-14313 GCF_040320135.1 Mesorhizobium sp. M0772
TTCAAGCATGTTGGTGGACTTGAGGTGCTTGTGATGCTGACGCGGCAGCCGGAAGAAAGTCAGCGTCTGTTCTATGGCTTCTTCCGCCCAGGTGGCCAGCCGCGGGTAGCGGGCGGACCATTTGGACAGCCACGCGGCGAGATCGGCCTTGGCCTCGTAAAGATCGCGCCGGTCGTAGAGCCAGCGCAGTTCCTGCAGACAATCGTCGCCGTGCTTCCTGGGCAGGTGATCGAGCGCGTTCCTGAGGAAGTGGACGTAGCAGCGCTGCCATGCTGCTTCCGGGATCACCTCGCCGATGGCCGCGACCAGGCCGGCATGGTCGTCGGACACGGCCAGTTCGACGCCCTTGAGACCGCGTCGTTTCAAGCCGACGAGGAAGTCCTTCCAGGCCGAGCGGCTCTCGCGATTGGCCATCTCCACGGCCAGGATCTGCCGGCGCCCGTCCCAGTCGATGCCGACCGCGATCAGCACCGCCTGGCTCATCACGATGCCGGCTTCGCGCACTTTCTCGTAGCGGGCATCGAGAATGAGGTAGGGGAATGGCTCCTGAAGCGGTCGTTCGGCAAACGCCTTCAGGCTCTCGTCCAGCCGGATATTTGGGCAGCAGGCTGTCCGGCGCCTTAGCGTTCGCAAAGCTCAAACCATGGAAAACGACGTCCACACCGCCGGCTGTCTGCAATACCGACTGAGCACGACCGCCAAAAATGGTCACGGTGTGAGGAAACACCAGCTGTTTGGAAATCCGCGACAGGGCGTCATGATTGCCGCGGATCTTGAAAACCCTGATGCCGGCCTGGTGCAGGCGTGTCATCTGCGCTGCCAGGAACCGCGCCGTCTTCATCGAGGTTTGATCACCATCGTATAGGTCGCCGGCTATTACCAACGCATCCACGCGTTCCTCTAGGCAGAGATCCACTATCGAAACGTATGCCTGGCGGCTGGCGTCGCCCACGAGCCCGGCAAGATCGGGATTACGCATCGCGAGCGAACGCAGCGGCGAGTCGAGATGAATATCGGCCGTGTGTACGAATCGAAATGCCATTCGGCCTCCGCCAGCAAAAGAGGTGTTCCGAGCTTCAACAGAGATTGCAACGAGGGCTCTACAATGCCCGGTCACACTTCAGCTAATGCCTCGCTCGCGGACTCGCCGGCCACCAACAAACCGTCTTGGGGCCGCAGCAAGCCCTTGGCAATCAAATCGGCGACCCCAGCTGAAATCAACTGCCGCAATTGTGCACTTGTGGCTTTGAAGCCCAGCATTCTCGCAACGGTTATTGCGATTTCTTCCTCCGTCGCACCGAGGTTGGATTTCACGACTTCCATGGCGCCTTGGGCGACTTCGTCCTGCGCAATCATTTCGGGCTTGCGCAATCCAGCGGACACGACGCCGCTGCGATCCCTGAGACGAACAGGAGCACCTGGCTTGAAGCAGAAGCTGCCTCGACGGGCTACTGCACCACCTCTCTGCGCTATGCCTACCCCTCGCTCGATTGCATCCTGAATCCTGCCACCGGCCCGCTGCAGACCCCACGCGCCCCGAATACGCGAAACTATTTCGTCGACATGGATTGGTGTTTCTATAGCCACCACCTGCTCGACCAGTCCGGCCATGATTCCGCTGGGCGTCTCGTGGAGTTCGAACGATCCCGGTCGGTTTAGTTCGGCCTCTTCGTAGGCTCGATTGGGTATCTCGGATCCTTTTGTGCTTTCGAGACCGATTTCCGTCACGTTGCCTCTGTCGACCGTAACAACCTGCACGGCTACAGCACGATTTCTCTGGAGCCCCAATTCGGCCCGCTCATCGAGCTCTTTTCTCGCAGCCTCAATCGCTAATATGGTTCGCTCCAGCTGCTCGCGTGGCCTCTGAAACCAGTCAGCGTTCCAGATGCGATGGATTATCCAACCATGGTCTTCCAGAACAGACTGCCGTAGCCGGTCTCGATCTCGGGCCGAGCGCGATGAATGATATTCTGCGCCATCACATTCGATGCCAAGAATATAGCGGCCTGGCCTCTCCGGATCAGCAACCGCGAGATCGATGAAGAAGCCTGCAATGCCAACCTGAGCATGAACCTGGTAACCCTTTCCGATCAGCGCGTTGGCTACCTGCTCTTCAAAGATTGAATCCATTTCGCGAACCGTGGCCTGGGCAAGCGAAATTCGCCCTGTTCTCGCGTAGTGCAAGAAGAGCTTGAAGGCGAAGATGCCTTTCCCTTTGCCACGCTCCAGGTCGATGTCCTCGTCTGTGATGGACGCGAATACTTCGCAGCTGCGCTTGGCGCGGCTTATGAGGACGTTGAGCCGACGCTCGCCGCCTTCCGCACCAAGAGGGCCGAAACGCATGGCCATGTACCCCTGCGCATTCTTGGCATACCCCACTGAGATCATGATCACGTCGCGCTCATCGCCTTGAACATTTTCAAGGCTCTTGACGAAGAATGGCTCGCTGGGGTGCGCGTGAAAGAACTCCTCCGTATCGGGATTTAGTCGCCGCAGCCCTTCGAGTTCATCCTGGATCGCGCGGCGTTGGCTAACCGAAAATGTTGCAACGCCTAGAGTCTCTCGCGGGTTCACCTTCGCATGACGTATGATCGCTTCGGCTACTGCTCTCGCCTCTACCGGATTGGTTCCTGTGCCACCGGAATCGAAGACCCCCTCTGGCACATGATGAAACCGCAACCCCATGCCTGCCTCTTGGGTATAGGGGCTTGGCACGATGAAAAGCCGGTTCTCGTAGAACTGGCTGTTCGATACGGCGATCAGAGATTGGTGACGGCTACGGTAGTGCCAGCGGAGCATACGCTGCGGCAAGCCGCGGGCCGTGAACAGGCCGAGGATGCTTTCGATGTCGGCGACCTGCGCGCCCTCACCCTCGTCATCTTCAGACTGCGAGCCTGTCACCTTGGCGAAGAATGTCGTGGGTGGCAGTTGGCGTTCGTCGCCAACAACGACCACCTGATTGGCCCTGGCGATCGAGCCGAGCGCGTCCACAGGCTGTATCTGAGACGCCTCGTCCATCACAAGAAGATCGAAGGACATCCTGCCGGGCGACAGGAATTGGGCCACCGAAAGCGGGCTCATCATGAACACTGGCTTGAGTGCCTGGATGGCAGGCCCTGCCTTCTGCATCAACTGCCGGATAGGCATGTGGCCCCGTCTGCGCGCCATCTCAGAACGAAGCAGTCCGACTGGTCCAGCTCCGCCGTCTCTTGAAGGAATTTTTCGGTGATGAGCCGTCACAACTTCGATGGCACCGGCCTTGATCCTCTGTCGGTCCAGATCCGCGAAGTCACGTACAGCCCTGGAATGCAATTCCCCGTCGAACCTTGCCAGCTCCGGCTCATCGGTCGCCATCGCTAGAAACATTCGTTCGTAGTAGGCCATATCGAAGACTGATCGCGCCGATCCTGTTGTAATCTGGCCGTCGGCCAGGCCGTCTATCAACTGTCCCAGTCCAGCCTTTCGGGCTGTTTCGGATCGCTCTCCATAGGCAACCCATTTTGAGAGCTGTTCCTGATGATCAAGCCACCCCTCCAGTCGAGAAACAACCTCGACTATCGCGACGTCTGGAAAATCGTCTACTCCAAACAAGGAGGGAGCATCGGCTTTCAAATCCCCTGCAAGCGCCTTCAATTCCCGCGCTGCCGCTTGGGCCGCTTCACGCGCTGAACGCGCCAAGTTTGCGATCTCTTTTCTTTCAGGCAACCGCGCAGCCAAATGCCGGATTGAGCCATTTTCTCTCAGCCAAAGTTCGGCTTGCGCGAGAGCGGCCCAATCGGATCCTCGACCGAGCCACGACGAGCCGAATGCGAACTTGCCAAGGCTTTCCCCGTCCTCGATCTCTTGATCAAGCGCTTGTAGTCTGCCTAGTCGGCGTAGTATCTCCACCCGCTCACTGATCAGATCTGGAACGTCAGTCAGAACCTGTCGTGACGCGTCATCGGCTTGAGCTACAGTGCTTGCCTTCGCTTCCATCATTTGCAGCGAGGCCCGCTCGGCGGAAGCCACGTCACCTTGCAGGGATGACGCAAGGTGGCCTAAATCGTTCCAAAACCCCTCGATAATCGGCTGACCGATGTCGATCACCTTACGAACTCGGACCGCACGCGCGCCCGCTTCAGAGCGCTCCGCCATCCGCCCGGCTATAATTCGCGGTTCCGAGCCAAGTCCCCTCAGCGTGCGCATCCACTCCACTAAGGCCTGGAGTGGTGCCGAAGACGATCTCTCACCGCGCCAATCGGCTCCGAAGGCGGAACCGCCAAAGGCGTCGCCTTCGCGCACTTTTGCTGCGGCCGCCTGGCCCTTCATTAGAATGTCGAGGAGACCCACTATCTCCGCCGCAGGCGCGCTAGGGGCCACCAAAATAGTCCGCACAAGTGCAGTGGCACGACGGTAGTCGCCATTCAATGCTTTCAATATTCCCGTGTGCTCGGCGAGCGCTTGCCGCGCCGCGGCCACGTTGGTACTCCACGCGGCATCAACAACTTTGCCCTGAAGCTCGGCTCTAGCAGTCTCTAGCTTTGCTACGCTGTCGGCAAGGTCACCAGCCTGTTCCAGCCCGGAGTCCCAAACTGTGGCTGCGAATGCCTCAGGGCTCGCATCGGGGGCTGCCGCAACTCTCTCGCCGGTCATCACTAACCTGAGGAGTCCTGCAAGCGTGTCCGGTAAAACCGTAGACCCCAGTTCTTGATTTAGCCGCTCAGCTTCTTCTCTTAAGCGTGGGAGCAACACGGTTAGCTGGCGCGCACGAACGAAACCATCTTTCGGAAAGTCTGAAGGAAGCTTAGCAAGCTCTGTCTCGAGACCTTCAATTGGCGTGTCGATAGCCGTCGCCACCAACTGCTCTGACAGTTCCTCGGATTTGCGGTTGAAATCTGTTCCTGTCCAGAGAAGCGATGCAATGTCCTTTGGACGCTCATCCCAAACCGGCGAGACTAGCGCCTCGGCAGGAAGTCCAGGTGCGGACGCGAGAAGCTCAGCGCGATCTTCTACCTCGCCGCTGTCGCTGAGGATTTGCGGAGGCTTCGCCTCGATCCGCTCAGCAATATCGGCCAGTTTGGCGTGCAGAGCCTTTGCTTGATCCAGCGACGACGCAATGCGTGGGACGAGCCTCTCAATGGTCGATGGTAGAACGACATCCAGGCCAACTCCCCGCCATGGGTGGTGGATCGGCAAGCCGATCTCGTTGATCCGCTGAGACACGTCATCGAGAAGTTTGCGACGTTGCGAGACACCGTCATTCGTCCAAGCGGTGGCATCCTCAAGTTCAATATCAACTGTCTTTTGCCCGTTCTGCCTTAGTCGGGTTAGCTGGCCAAGAACCTGGTATGGAGTGAGTTCGGACGTTCCAAATGGAACATGCATCCTTGTAGCATGTGCATTGAGTTTATCCCTAGCCTCCAGCAGGCGTTCAGTAAGGGAAGAAGCAAGCTGTCCGCGAGGCGATCCGAGTTGCCAGGTGCGCCGCAACTCCTCCAGCATCATGCGCTTGTTTGCCTTGTTGCTATGGAGCTCAAGGCAGGCGTCCCCCACCCCCGCAGTGTCAAGCCGTCGCTTTACGACCTCAAGTGCGGCCATTTTTTCCGCAACGAACAACACGGTCTTTCCATCGGCAACGGCCGACCCGATAATGTTTGCGATCGTCTGCGATTTTCCTGTCCCGGGAGGACCTTGGATAACGAGGTCGCGACCCTTTCTTGCATCATGGATCGCCAGCGTCTGAGAACTGTCACTGTCGACGATATGCAACATTTCGGCAGGCGCGATATGCGGATCAATCGCAATGTCGTCCGACATCAGCGGTTCGCGTGTTTCGAAACCATCTGAAAGAAGCGAGCGGATCTTCGGTTGTTCGATAATCTTTGCGCCATCCGGCCAGAGATCCGGATCCAGGTCACGGTACATCAAGAACTTAGCGAACGAGAAGAAGCCGAGCACCATATCATCGGCAAGAACCTGCCAACCCTCTTTGGTCGACACTGCTTCGGCAACGGCTTCGAGATAGGCCGAGACGTCGAAGTCGTCTCCTACTTCAAAACGCGGCAGGGCGAGCTTGTGAATGCGGTCGAGATAGAGTTCCAAGGAGAGGTTTGCGGTAAGATCTTCCGTACGAGCTCGCAGCCGAAACTTTTCTCCAGCGGCCCCTCGCTCCAGCCGTACCGGGACCAAAATGAGAGGAGCCTGACGGATGTTTTCTTTGTTGCTCGGGTCAATCCACTTCAGCATGCCAAGGGCCAGAAAGAGGATATTGACGCCCTGCTCTTCCTCAAGTGTGCGGGCATCGTGGTAGAGATCAAGGAGCCGGCGCTGCAGCCCCGTTGGGGTCATCCTCGTCTGAAGCTTGGTGTCAGAATGTCGCGCAGATACCCCTCTGTCGTCGAATCCTTCGTCCTCAGGCTGAGCAAGAGCAACGGGGGAATAGTCGATTTCCTCGTCTGGAGGGCTGCTTTCAACCTGGCCTGCCTTCGGCCGATCCGGCTTGCCGGCCAGGAAGGTAAAAGCCTTTCCTTCGCTCACCAGCAATCGATAGATCTCAGACGACCTCTCGTCGACAATATCGATCGTCTTCGCGCTCTTTGAAAACCGTGGCACATTCAAAAGTCGGTTGCGAGCAGAAAGGTCGAGCAATTCCATCCTGGCTCGCTCGAGCTTTTCCTTTAAAGGCAGATCGCTTTGGAAGACCGATTTTTCAACTTCCGACACTCACACCCCCCTGATAGGCTGGACACATAGAGCCTAGACAAGGGCTGTCCGCAACATAAAATGCTGGTTTTTCAACCTCGAATGGCTGCCACCAACACTTCAATCGTTTAGTATTGTGAGCACTGCGGCTTGGGGGAAAAATTGCGGATGTTTGTTTAATGTTCCGGACACTTCGCATCCCCACCTTGATCTCGAGGTTCCCTTTCAGACAAAATGCCATCATACGTGTGGACGAGGTGTTGGCAGCTCTGGCATCCGCCTCGCCGGCCACGACCAACTGGCGCACAAGCCGACTTCTTTTTGAATCGGCCTCCTAATTTCATTCCGAGAAAACTTGTAGGCTCCAGCGCGGAAAGATGGTCGTATTTACGGAAAAGGTAACTACAAAGTCGTGACTTCGGGCTGATCTGCGAAGGCACCATGGTGTTCAAAGCGCCGAACTACAAGGCAAACCAGAGCCAGCGAAAAAGGCGCCTATGAATGGTGCAGAGGCACGTTACAAATCATGCAGCTTGCGTTTCGCAAAGGATCGGAAATTGAATAACAATCGCTATTCTCATCGTCGCCGCGCGCGACCAAGGCGCGGCGCTGAACCAATCGTCCGCAGACGTTTCTCTCCAGATGTGCGCTTGCCTCTGATCCTGGTGATCGTGGTGGCCTTGGCGCTTACGCGACCCACTATTTTACAGGCTCGGGTGACCAGTTACGTGGTCTCGATATAGCAAACTCGGCCGGGTCGAGACGGGCGCCGATAGTAGGCATAGCATCGGTGATTGATGGAGACACGATAGAGATCCACGGGCAGCGCGTCCGCTTCAACGGCATCGATGCACCCGAAAGCCGCCAATACTGCAATGACGCTAGGGCACATCAATACCCCTGCGGGCGCCGGGCGGCCGAAGCATTGGCGAATTTCCTTGCGGCTTCGCAGCCTGTCCAATGCACATTTGTTTCATGGGATCGGTACCGTCGCTTCGTCGGTGATTGTCGGCGCGCGGACGGTGTCAGCGCCGCGTCCTGGATGGTCGAACATGGCCAAGCCTTGGACTGGCCCCGCTATAGCCACGGCGCCTATGCGCAACAGCAAACTAATGCTGAAACCGCAAAGGTTGGAATCTGGATTGGGACGTTTGACAACCCTTGGGATTGGCGCGAACAACATGCCGAATCTGCGAGCCCAACCAAAAGCCCCCTTGGGCTTGTCAGCCGTCGCCAAGTAGCACAGAGCTACTCATGCCAACCTCGCCGCTTGTGCACGCAGATTTCATCTTGCGAAGAAGCACGTTGGTATCTCGCCAACTGCTCATGGGGGAGCAAGTTGGATCGAGATAGCGACGGGATTCCGTGCGAAGGCGTTTGCTGACCTGGGCTCACGCTTTGAGCCCATCCCCAACCATCACTCCCTAGTGTGCGCATTTAGCGTTATGAATTGGCGGTCGGAGCTTCGATGCAATTGCGCGAGTGCCGATAGAGCCTGGCAAAAGGGCTGGCTGACGTTTGTCTTGGAAAATTCCACCAGCTCGTTAAGTCCGGACGGGCTAGAAAACCGCAACGCTTCGTAGCGGCATACAGGGATCTGCCGATTGTCTTTGAAGCGCTTGTCAGGCCCGCCGTTTTTGTTTGGGTGAGCCCAGGTGTAGCTCACGATCTCCGCATCAGATGGAACTTTGCCGGTCTCGATAAAATTACTCGGGGCGAATTGGGTCTGCAGATCGGCATATCCGACTGCGCCGTATCGGTTTCCGTCCTTCACCAGCACTAGGTCAGGCATGAAGAAGAGCACCTGCCGACCCACATGGATTGAAGGAGGAGTAACGTTGCTGCGTACAACCTTCGGCAAGGAGCTTGTAAGTGTCGTGGGCTTTTTGTCGACCAGCATGCTGGCCCCGGCATTTCGCTTCCAAGCAGTCAGATCCTCTATCTTGCCGCCGGCAGCGACATGCCATCTCCCTGCGCAGCCGGTGAGAGTTTCGAACGCGCCGACAAGTCGCCCGTAGGCGGCCTCCGCGTCTTTTTCCAGATCGTAATAGAGCACGCTCACCCGGCGGTAACTGTCAAACCATTTGCCAATGAGCATACCCGGCACAAAGGCACCGATGCCCAGCACCGGTGCGGCACCTCCGAGCTTGGTCCCCACAAGGAAACCTGCAAGCCCGAACAAAACCGCGAGTGCTACGGACAGCCGCGTCTGCGATTGCCTGGCATTGATTTCATCGAGCACATTGGCGAATGTCTCGTCACGCATTTCCACCACATCGCGGGACTCGATTTCTCTCATCACGACGCCGTCAGAGACGTATTCCGGGCGCGAGGATTGTGGACGGGGTTGCGGCGCAGATGGGGTCTGGGAGAGCTGAACTACCTTCTTCGCGCTGGCCTTGCCTAAAGTGCCACGATAGTAGAGCCCACCCACGCCGGCGTGGATGTAGTGACCTCTTGGCCCAGTGCCGATGCGGAGGCCCTTCACGCCAACGGAAGCGCCAACCCCACCGGACGAAAAGTTAAAGCGGAATGGTCCCGCACTGATCGATTTTCGAACGTAAAACCCCATAGCCCAATCTCCCCAACTCAACTGCCGTACCGACTAAGGCGCCAGTCTCTCGTCCCCATTCATGGCTTGGCGCCACCAACCGGCGCCAATTTTGATCGCTGCCTCACCCTAATCTCGATGCGCCTTCGAGCCCGTACATCGCCAATCTGCGCTCCGTCGGTGAGATGATCGCCGGGCAGGATGAGCTGACCACCAGACATCGGCAAAATCGTAAACCCCTTTAATGCGGGCATGTCACTGAGCACACTTGTAACTGAAATCGCGCGGGCCAGCCCAAGACCGGCATTGTCGGCGGGATGGAGTGAGCCGATTTCCACTTTCCCTGACAGGACCGGTTGGAGCCCCTTGTCCATGTTGGAGGATTCGCCCGCCATTGCCTGTTCGTCCGTGTGTCCAATTACCTCAATCACGTCGACACCGTACGAGGTCGCAGTCCCGGCGATGGTCTTCGCAAGATCGCGCAACTTTGTTTTGAAGGCATTCGAAAGCTCTGCGCTTCCGGTATCGAAATTATAGCCATCCAGTTCGCTGAGACTGATGATCGGCGGCCAATCGTGAGGTTTTGCTGCTTGCGTCGGCTCTGCAGCCTCCTTGAGCACATCAGCCAGATCCTGCAGCCCTTTGTCGGTGCCGGCGTAACCAAATTCTCTCAAGACCTTCGCCGCATCTATCATGGCCTTGGTCTGATCAATGCTTATGTCGTTGTCCGCAAGGACTTTCGCGACAGGGGCATTTCGCACGACCTCCTCCAGAGAAATACCTGCTTCCTTGACCGACTTAACAGCATCCTTGGCCAGGACCAGCTCGCGCCATTGTTCGTCGGGAACGGTTCCTCCCCTCGTGGGCTGAAACACCGCTTTTATCTGAGCCAGAAGCCGCTTGTTCTCGGCTTCGAGCCTCTGCACGTTTTCCTTGTTTGATTGAGTGGCTCGCAGTGCCTCATCGGTCTCTTTCTGCTTTTTCGTGATGATAGCACCGGCTGCTAGCAACAGGCAGAACACCAAAAGCAGCATTGTCTCGGCCATGGTCAGGCCCAGTATTAAACCGCGGCCAAAACCCTTGCGCTCGAAGGCGACCGAAGTCCCGCCAGCGTCACTCACCTGCCCCACCAACTGGTTCGCTTAGGCGGTTCCGTTCGTTCGGCGGGAGGCTCGCTTCCCAGAGTTTGGAAAGCGTCTGGTTGGGGCTCAGGCTCGACCCGAATTGGTGCGCTCTCGACGGTGTCATTTGCGGCCAGATCTGCCAGTGGCTGTTCAATCGCGATAGGAGCGTTGAGAGGGGGAACAGGCCTCGGCGCGTGAAGGGTTCTTCCTGCCAAGGTTGCGACAAGGTCTCCGGTGTCCTTGCTTTGCTTTTGCACCACTGCGGCAAGCGCCTGGGTCAAGCGTTGTTGCGCTTGGACGCTCTCCGCTGTTTGCTCTGCGGCTGCCACAGCCTTTTCCACACCTGCGGCCACTTTAGCCACAGCATCAACGATGCCCGCCATGCGGGCTTGCTGTTCCTGCGAAGCCGTCTCTGTTTTGACAGCATACTGAGCGACCGCGCTGCCAAGAAGTTTCACCATCGGCGCCAGATCGTTCTTAAGGACCTCATCAGGGACGACAACCTTCTCCAACTTGGTGGCTACGCTTTCGGCCTGTTCACCCAGTCTGCCAACTGAGGAGGACATTGAGCTGTTGGCTTTGTCGAGCAGATCGGCTGCCGCCTCGACTCGCTGTGCGATCGACGAGAACTGACTTTCGATCTGCCCAAAATTGTGGCTCAAAGCATTGCTGAGCTTTCCCGAGGCCTCTTGAACTGGTCTGATCGATTCCATCGCGATTTTATCCAGGGCCGATCTTATGTGCTCTCCGTTCCGCTCCGCTTGAACGGCGATTTCGGCAAAACCCTCCTCCAACATCTGATTGCTTACGCGGCGAAAGTCAGCGAATTCCCTGGTTACACTTTCCATCTCGGCTCTTACACGCCGCGTCATATCCGCGAGTTCGTGCCTGACCGTCCGTTCGATGTCGGCAGGATCGCGGCGCATCTGATTGTAAAAGATCCGCAAAGCAATGCCCGTGATCGTCGACGTCACCGCGATACCAAAGTTCCTCACGATTGTGTCGGTGGATCCTTCGGAACCAAACTGAAACAGCGATACGCCGAGACTCGTCAACGTAAACAGGAAACCCATGTAGTAGAGATTGTCGCCTGTTTGCTCATCGTGGAGCCGTAGCTTGCCGGTGAAGACGGACGCGGCAAGATAGATGAGCATCAGGCACACCGGTGCGCTCGCCGCCATTATAGGGTCTACGCCCGACAGCTTGGCTATTGCGATGAACACGCAGCCACCCAGGGTTAGCGTCGCAAAGACGAAAAGGGGCAGGCTCGGATGTCCTAAGAACGACTCCCCTCGCTTCTTGGCCATTAGTTTAACCCCTCCAACCCTACCAGCTTCTCAAAATCACCATGATGGCTTTGAACCCACCGGGTCCAGAACTCTGCATGTTCGAAAGAGCCAAATGGCTTCTTCGCCCTATCGACGTAGAGTATCGTAAACCCGACGCCATCGAGCGATGTCCCGTAAGTCCTGTCAGCCGCGCTATCAAGGTACTTCTGATAATCGAGACCCGAACGATATTGTGAGTACAGCGCCGTATGTTCGATCATATCTGACGCGACTATTATTCGCTTAGCGGTCTTCTCTTTCGCCAAACTGCTATCGAATAGCGACAGTTTGATTTTCTGAATTCCGGCCATGATCGGAGATTGGCTCGCGGATTCTCCATTGGGAATCTGGTCGGGAAGGTTCGTCAAAGGGTCCTCGAACGCATCTTCCCATTTCTTCTGCCGCCGAGACGGATTGTTCGTCCAGCTGTCGACCGTCGAGCCGTCGCCCGGATTGCATCCATCAAACATCACAGTCAGGTCGCCGGGCCTCGCGCCCAGCGTCAATATCTTGAGATAGCCGCCAGGCTCGACGCGCCCAATGGTCTTGCGGAATTCATTCTTCAGATCCGCCATGGTTATCGGCGAAATCGGGTCGGTGGCGTCGATCAAGACCGCTGTCAGGCTCACAGGTCCGTTCAGTGGGCAATTCGTGCTGATGTCGATTTGGTCCTTCCCGGATCTCGACCACATCCAAACAAAACCGGCCAGCATCACAGCCGACAGCACGGCCAATCCGGCTGCTGCGACAATTGTGCCGCCACTGCCTTTCTTTCTCCTGCGACCCCGCCTAGCCATTCACGCTATCCGGATGAAGCTTGTCGAGATCTCGGTACTGTTCGATCCCGCGCTCGCATTCCAGCCCGATGAGCCGCACCTGAGCGTTGAGTTCTTCCTGCGCGTCACGAATTGAGGCGCCCAGGTCCTTCTCGCTCCATTCATCGTCGGACGATATCAGGGGTTTTATGCGCTCAAGTTTGTAGGGTGTGGCAAAATGTTTTGGCGCTGGCTCTGTGCGGGCCTGGAAATTGGCCTCCCTGTACTTTGAGAGAAGCTGGTTGCAGGCTCGCTCCAGCTGGTCTTGATGCTGCGCAAAGAGCGTCAGCAGCCTCGACCGATGGTCGATGATCGCTCGATGCTCCCTGCGTCTGCTCCCCAGCCGCTTGACGATGTCCTCCACCTTCTCGTTGTGCTCATCGCGCACCTCTTGCAGAGCCTCGATGAGCTCGCTCTTGCGCTCGATGTAGTCTTCCCGGCGAGCCACCAATCTGTTTTCGACACCCGCATAGCCCGGGTATGGGTCGAGAACGAACCAGCCGTCGATAAACGCAAAGATCGAAAACATGAGACCAATGCCGAACAGAAGCCAGGATTTCACGTCCACAAGGCCAGCCGGATTGGCGAGCATGCTGCGCACGACCTCGACGCCGGCTCCGTCCACAAAGGACCCGCTAACCTCGCGGTAATGCGCAAGCGCTAGGTTTATGGTCAATGCCAAGCCGATATAGGCCACTATCGACAGCGCGCCGATCAACTTCACAAAAAGCGATCTGTGAGTCACCAGGCGTGCACAGAATATTGCGAACAGCAGAGCGGCGCCGATGTTCAAAAACGAGAAAGCGGCGGCTTCGAGGAGCCCGCCAAAGAATCCCTGTTCATTTCCCTTTGCGAGGAAATTTCCGTTCATCGCCGTTTCAATGAGGAACAGGAAGATTAGCAGGGACACTCGGAAAACATGGGCCGCTCCGTGTTGAACCCTCACAGCCCGGACAAGCCCGTGCTTCTGTTTGAACCAGTCGTGTTCTTTCTCCGCATCGTTGAGCGATTTGCGCAATCCGTGAAGTTCGTCCAGGCCCACCGCGATCGAGGCCTTGAAATCGGAAACACTGGCGGCGTTCGCCTGACGGATCAGACCAAACTGCTCTTCAAAGTCGAGGCCAGCCAATCGGCCGGAGAGTAGCTGTAGGCTGTCTTCGAGTGTGTGATGTGCGGCCTTCTTTTCGTCCTCGACCCTCTCGATAACTGTGTGCTCTATATCGTCGAAATTCTTGGCCGTTTTCGGGGGCTGGTTAGCCTCGCCTCGCTGCGTTCCACGACCTTCAAGATCCATTTCGCGATCAATTTTCGCGACATCCAAGCTATTGAACAATTGGGTGCTGGCGCGGAAATCGTGATTTGCCTCTAGTAGAGACTCCCGCAGTTTATTTAGCTTTTCGAATTTTATTCCCACAGCACCGCACCCATTTTTGTACCTCTGCCCGCACAAATGGCTTCTATGCACAGTAGAAGCAAAGGGCAACTGCGTCTTCGCAACTTTGCGGTCCACTGCTCACGAGACGATCGTCTGATGTAAAAATGACAACGATAGCTGCCGTGGCAAGCGGACTTGGGCCAATGAATAGGCCAGGCAGCATACTCTTCTCCGCCGGGCTTTGTGGCGAAGGAACTGAAGATCACGCCAATGAGCTGCTAAAAATCGACTCCAGAGGCGTTCGCGCAGTAGCAGAAGCGCGCGGCCCCCCCGCGCCCCCCCCCCCCCCAATAAAGGGCGGGACTATCGACCCAGCCCGGAATGGGTTTGGTGTTTGTTTTGTGCGGCCAGGGGACCGCCGCCTCGGGTGCCCCGCCCA
>NZ_JAMYPB010000086.1:0-14214 GCF_040320135.1 Mesorhizobium sp. M0772
AGAAGCTGCCACACGACTACCGGGAAGCCTATCCTTCGCCCGACGAAACCGCCGCAATGAAAGCCATGAGCCGGTTCTTCAGAAACAATGGAATCGTTCTTCCCGTGGATACCTCGGCTTGCTTGTCGACGGCTATGTCTGACGCCGACATCGATAAGATCGCAAGCGTTTTTGAGCGGTTCCTGGCGGTGTCCGTTACGCATGGGGAGGCGCGATAAGAATGTGCGCCAATCCAAGTCCGGCGCTGCAAACAGAGAGGCGGCATATTCAAGATGACAATTACATCTATCGATCCGACAAACGATCTTTGCTATGCGCGTGAATTCATGGCCATGCCAATAGGCCGCCACAGCCCCAACCTGCAGCGCATTCTGCGCTTTATGCGCAGTGAGCCAGCATTGGAAAAGCCGTGGTTGTTAACTTTGGAGCCGGGCCAAAAATGGGCTTTGGTACGCTTGGGCGGTCCCGGTGAGGAGCGGATTGTTTCACTCAATAAAATTTACACCGATGAACGCGAGGCAGAGCGCGATGTCTTTGTGCAACGTTGGCGAAAACTGACAGGCCAAGACCTGAATGAGATCCTTTCAAAATGAGTGACTTTCCAAAATTGAGCGTTGTTGGGTATGCCGATCGTCAATCGGTAGCACCTGGTGAAACAGTCCGCTTCATGGTCAGCAACGAGGGCAATATCAACCAATACCGAGCGCGCCTTATGCGTATGCATAGTTTGGATAGCCGTGCGGGCGGTTGTGGGCTCATAGAAGAGGACGTTCCGGCGGACTTTGCGGGGGTATATCCCGCTCGCCATCAGCAATTAACTACCGGATCCTACATTCGTTTTGCTGAAAGCCAGCAACCTGACTGGTTGGGGAGCTTTACCCTGCAAGCCTATATTTGGCCAACGTTGCCAGGCGAAAAGTGTCAAAGCATCATCGCCTATTGGAACGACCCAACCAAGGAGGGGGTACGTCTCGAAATAGACAGCAAGGGTGCATTATCTCTTGTCTTGGCAGAAAGTCATGGCGTCGAGACAGTAGTTTCCACCGAAACTCCCCTTTTGAAAGGCGAGTGGTATTTGGTGTCGGCGACCTTTGAATTTGAGACTGGTGACGTTTGCCTTTCGCAAAAGCCGTTGCGCCGCTACCCTAAGATCAACGAACCGGCGCTGGTGCGCACCACAGTTGATATAGGCCACCAATGGTCAGGGGCGGTCCTGTCAATCGCGGCTCACTCGACAAAGGGGATTGAGAGCAACCATTGTGGTTTTTTCAATGGCAAAATTGACCGTCCCCGCTTAGCGCGACGCGCGTTGACCGCTGATGAAATCGTCGCTCTCGCCGCAGATCGGGTGCCAACAGAGTTGTCGCAAGATATCATCGGCTGCTGGGATTTCTCGATTGATCAAGGTACAAATCACATTCACGATCTCTCGTTATCCTTGCGCCATGGCGAGGCCGTCAATCTTCCAGCTCGGGCGATGACCGGCCACAATTGGGTTGGCGGAAATAATGATTTCAAAGTTGTGCCTGAGCAATACGGCGCGATCCATTTTCATGACGATGATCTCTACGATGCACGTTGGGAAGCGGATTTTCAGTGGACAGTGCCGGATTCGCTGCCGAGTGGATGCTACGCTGTCAGGTTAGATAACGCTGACATGCCAGGTTACATTATTTTCTTTGTCCGTCCGCCTCGCCAGGGCGCGGGAAGACGTCCTAAGATAGCGTTCTTAGCCCCAACAGCACACTATTTGGCTTATGCCAACTACCGCCGTTTGAAGGAAAGCAACCTGATCTCGGAAGGTGGGCGTTTATGGCAATTCGGACCCGAAGAGGTGCTGTTGGAGCAGCGTCCCAATTTTGGAAATTCCTTTTATGAGCGTCACACCGATGGTAGCGGCGTTTGTTATTCATCGTATTTGCGCCCTGTTCTCAACATGCGCCCAGACACGCGTTTGTCGAGCCTAGCTGGCGACGGTTATGTTTTGGCTTTCTTGCGTGAATGCCAAATGGATTACGATGTAATAACCGATGAAGATCTTGATCGCGAAGGTCGCGGATTGCTCGATTCCTATCTAGTGGTCATGACGGGCGGTCACCCTGAATATACTACGAAGCGCATGTGGGACGCTTTGGTAGGGTTTTTGCAGCGCGGCGGACGCTTGATGTATTTAGGCGGTAATGGGTTTTACTGGCGGGTCGCTTTCCATAATACTCTGCCGGGAGCTCTGGAAGTTCGACGTGCCGAAGACGGAGAACGCACCTGGATAGCAGAGCCTGGCGAATATTATATGAGCTTTACTGGTGAATATGGTGGCTTATGGCGGCGCAACGGTCATGCTCCCAATGAGCTAGTAGGTATCGGGTTCACGGCACAGGGATTTGACACTGCAACTTATTATCGTCGAAACAGCGATGCGAAAGACCCACGCGTCGAGTTCGTATTTGCTGGCGTGGATGATGAAATCATCGGGGACTTCGGTGTTGGCTTTGGCGGGGCGGCAGGTCAAGAGATCGATCGGTACGATCGCAGCTTGGGTTCACCGCCACATGCGCTGATTTTAGCAAGTTCCGAAGGTCACACCGACCATACGCTACTCGCCAAAGAAGAACTAAATCACACCGATCTGGGTGTTGGTGGGGTCGAAAACGAACTCGTTCGGGCTGATATGGTGTTCTTCGAAACGGGCTATGGCGGCGCAGTCTTCTCAAGCGGCTCCATATCTTGGGTGGCTGCCATGCCCTGGAATAATTTTGAGAACAACGTGGCCAAGATCACGCGAAATGTTTTGCAACGTTTTGTCGATGATGAACCGTTTACGATGTTTAAAGTCGCCGAAGCGAAGCCATAAAGGAGCCACGAGAGTGGCCTTCGGCGTGCACTAATCTCAGGCCACCGTATTGCCGTGACCCATACCCTTGCGAACGAAAAGATCCGGCTGGCCGGGCTTGAGGCAGAGGCGGAGATCCGCATCGACCAGTGGGGCATTCCGCATATCAGGGCGGCAAGCGAACAGGATCTGTTCCTTGTGCAGGGGTTCAACGCCGCCCGTGACCGGCTGTGGCAGCTCGATCTGTGGCGCAAGCGCGGCCTCGGCCTCCTCGCCGCGGATTTTGGCCCCGGCTACCTGGCCCAAGACTATGCCGCCCGGCATTTCCTCTACCGCGGCGACCTGGGTCCGGAATGGACAGCCTACGCGCCAGATACGGAAGAGATTTGCGCCGCATTCACCGCAGGCATCAATGCCTATGTCGCGCTCTGCGAAGCGGAGCCCGGTCGCCTGCCGCCCGAATTTGCTCTGTTCGGCACGAAGCCGGCCTGGTGGCAGCCTTCCGATGTTGTCCGCGTCCGCACCAACGCGCTGATCGGCAACGGGTTGTCGGAGATCGTACGCGCCAACATCATGGCGCTGGCTGATGCCGAGACGGATCTTATGCGCTGCGAGATCGACCCACCCGTCCAACCGAAGGCGTCCGCAGGCATTTCGCTGGCCGATATTTCGCTTGCCGCAACGCGCCTTCTCAAGCTCGCGACCGCGCCGGTCACCTTCGACAAGGCCCGCATTGCCGCTACCTTAGACGACATCTGGAAGTGGACCGAGGTGATCGATCTCGGCGATGTCATCCAGGCAAAGATGGAAGAAGGCTCCAACAACTGGGCCGTCCACGGCTCCCGAACTGAAAGCGGCCGGCCGATCCTCGCGAGCGATCCGCACCGGTCGCATGCCGTGCCATCGTTACGTTACCTCGTGCACCTGGAAGCGCCGGGCCTCAATGTTATAGGCGCGGGCGAGCCGACCGCGCCGGGCGTCTCCCTCGGCCACAATGAGAAGATCGCCTTCGGTCTCACGATCTTCGGGGCCGACCAGGAAGATATATACGTCTACGAGACGAAGGGCGGCGATCCGGATTCCTACCACTATGACGATCTCTGGGAGAAGATTATACGCATCGAAGAGGCCTTTCCGGTCAAGGGCTTTGCCGACCAGACGCTGACGCTCTCCTTCACCCGACACGGTCCGATCTTGTACGAGAATTCAAAGAAGCGGCTGGTGATCGCTGTACGCTCCGTTTGGCTGTCGCCGGGCTCGGCCGCCTATCTCGGCAGCCTATCCTACATGCGCAGCAACTCGGTGAAGGGTTTTTCTGAAAAGCTTTCCCATTGGGGTACGCCTTCGGTCAACCATGTCAGCGCCGATGTGGAGGGCAATATCGGCTGGTTCACGGCCGGCCTCACGCCTGTCCGTCCCAACTGGGAAGGCCTTTTGCCCGTGCCCGGCCACGGTAGCCATGAATGGGACGGTTTCCTACCTGCCGATCAACTTCCGCGCAAATACAATCCGTCGGAGGGCTTTGTGGCTTCCGCCAACGAAATGAACCTGCCGGCAGACCGCGATCCGAAAGCCCCGTCGATTGCCCATGAATGGGCGGAAGTTAGCCGCGCCCGGCGCATTAGGTCTGTTCTCACCAGCGACTCCACACACACGCTGAATGCGTCAATGGCGTTGCAGATGGACGTATACTCCCGGCCGGCTGCCACGATCTGCGGCATGATAGAAAAAGTTGCAGGCCGCCAACTTTTGGACGATGTTCAGCAAAAGGCACGCGATCTGTTCAGGAATTGGGACCACCGACTTGAAGCCACGAGCCCTGCCGCGGCGCTATTCGAAGTTTGGTGGATGAAGCACCTCCGCCCGGCGCTTCTCGCAAGGTTCGCTCCGAACCCGACGGTGCTGCAGCTACTGCTACCGGGCGATGTTGACCGGATGCTCTCCCTTCTGGCCGAGCCCGGGCTCCGATGGGACGAGGCCGAACGCGACGACATGCTGCTTTCGACGCTCTCGTTTGGTTTTGCCGATTGCGGCGCGCTGCTCGGCGCGGATCCGTTCGCCTGGCAATGGGGCAATTTGCACCGGGCGCTTTTCGAGCACGCCGCCAGCCGCATCAGGCCGGAGAATGTCACGGAGTGGAATGTCGGTCCGCTCCCGCTCGGCGGCAGCCGCTCGACACTCATGTTGGCCGGCTACCGCATGAACGATTTCGGCGTCAACATAGGGGCGTCCGTCCGACTCGTCATGGATGTCGGCGACTGGGACAACAGCGTCTGCATCAACGCGCCCGGCCAGTCCGGCGACCCGCGCTCGGTCCATTACGGCGATCTCGCCGAAACATGGTCTAAAGGTGAATACGTGCCGCTCGTTTACAGCAAAAAGCGCGTTGAGGAAGAGACTGTCCACCGTATCACCCTCCTGCCGGATTGAGCTAGGGATCAAGCGAGGGCGCGCATCGGCCTATGCGCCCACCGACAACGATGTTGTCACGTTAACCGGCATCCGGTTGCTCGGTGTCGGAATGAACGTAATTTTGGGCGATGCCGAGTAAGACCTTATGTCCTTTCTGGTTGCCGGCTGTGAGGTGGTTCGCCCTACACTGGCAGTGTTGAAGCGAGGGTTGCTCGTCGAGCCTATCCTCATGCCAGGAGGACGAACCCTGGAAGACTATAGCGAAGTTTTCGTAGGATTGGATGTCGCGAAGGATCGGCATGCTGTTGCCCTCGCCGAGAGCGGGCGTACCGGCGAGGTTCGATATGTCGGAGAGATATCCTCCGATATTGCGTCAGTACGCCGCCTCGTCCGCAAGCTCGGAGTACGCATACGACGAAGGCCGCATGATCGGCACGCGCGCGTGGGCGCGGCGGGCTCTATGATGGCGATGCGTGAAGGTCAGGCGGCCTGCTGATTGGCTTGTCGGCTTCGCGCAGGCGCTTCCAGTGCCAGGGCAGTAATTCGTGCAGACGCGAGGTGGGAAGATCGGCAATGCGGGCCAGGACATCGGCGAGCCAGGCTTTCGGGTCGACGTCGTTGAGGCGTGCCGTGGTGATGAGGGTAAGCATAACGGCGGCGCGGTCGGCGCCGCGCTGGGAACCGGCGAAGGTCCAGTTGCGCCTTCTATGGAAATATTTCCATAGGCGTCGTTATGTGAACAGGCGGATTAGGGATAGTTTGCTGAGACAGCTTCGGGATATTCTCCGTTTCCGCCTCAGCAAGCTTGACATAATCAGAGAGCTTCGAGGAAGCGCATCAGTTGGTCGGGCGGCTGGTACCGCCCTAACTTGACCTCCTGAGGCTGCAGCTTCCTGAGCGCCTGCTCCTTCATGGACAGATCGGCCTCTATGTACATGTGCGTGGTCGCGGTATCTTCATGCCCCAACCAAAGCGCGATGACGGTGATATCGACACCGGACTGCAGCAGATGCATTGCTGTCGAGTGCCTGATCACATGAGGTGATATGGAACGGCCCGCGAGAGAGGGGAGATGTCGAGTTGCTGCATTGACAGCGAGAGCGAGCCGTTGCGTGACGTTCGCGCGGGTCATCTTGCCGCCTGCGCGATTGGGTAACAGGAAGCCATCCAGGGCATTCGCCCCGGCTAATCGCTGCCATCGCCGAACAAGAGCCGCCGTCGGGCGCCATAAGGGAACGCATCATTCCTTACGCCCCTTGCCATGCAGATGCACGGCGGCTTGGCCATCAAGAACGACATCGCGGCAGCGCACGCCGATGATCTCGGAGACGCGTGCGCCGGTGTTGTACATGAAAGTGAACAACACTCGGTCGCGCTGCCCGGCCCACGTCGTATCATCAGGAGCGTTTAGAATGGCCTGGATCTCCGACCGTGTCAGGAAACCGATGAGAGGACGATCGGTTCTCTTCATCGGAATGGCGAGTGCCTGCTCTATGGTCCCGAGAGCCTCAAGATCATGATGCCCTGCGTATTTGAGGAAGGTTCGCAGTGCGGCAAGCCTCGCATTCCGGCTCCGAACGCTGTTGCCACGAACTTTCTCCAGGTGATCAAGGAAATCGAGCACCAGTTGTGCGTTCAGGTCGGTGGGTGCGACTGCACTTGGCGTCTTCCCGATCGACGTCTCTGTAAAGGCCAGGAGCAACCGGAACGCATCGCGATAGGCATTAATGGTCTGTGGACTGACGGCGCGATGCTGCCCCAGATGCTCGACAAAGAAGCGCTGAACCAGCGCGGCAAATGATGGTACTGATCGGTCACCCATGACAGCACTTCCTCCGCCGCGAATGCTTCGAAGCGACTGCCTGCCACGGCCATCAGGTCGGGAATGCCGGTGAGGTACCAATAGGTACGGAGACCTTGGCATGGCCGACATAAGTCGCAAGCGCGGCAATGGCGTTGTCGATATCGGCGCCTTCGGCCTGCCAATGCTGCACTCGTCGACAAATAAACGTTGACCTGAGACCCTGAAGCTCCTCCAGTTTTTGGTAGAGTCCGTCCCGCTCAAGGAGACGGACGAATGAAGCGTTCACGGTTCACGGAAGAACAACTCATCGCGATTTTGAAGGAGCAGGAGGCGGGAATGAGGACCGCCGACGTCTGCCGCAAGCACGGGATCTCGGAAGCGACCTTCTACAAATACAAGGCCAAGTTTGGTGGCATGGACGTTTCCGACGCCCGCAAGCTGAAGGCTTTGGAGGAGGAGAACGCCAAATTGAAGAAGCTGCTGGCCGAGCAGATGCTGGACATCGCCGCAAAAAAATGGTGACGCCCGATGCCAAGCGATGCGCTGTGGCCCAGGCCTGCGAGCAGCATGGGGTGAGCCAGCGTCGGGCGTGCAAGGCTCTTTTCGTCGATCGCTCGAGCGTTCGCTACACAAGCATCCAGCCGGACGATGCCATCGTTCGAGCCGCGATGAAGGCGGTGGCTGCCGAGCGCCGCCGCTTTGGCTACCGGCGCATCCACATCATGCTTGAACGGCAAGGGATCGTGATGAACCAGAAGAAACTGCGGCGGCTTTACCGGGAGGAGAAGCTCCAGGTCCGCAAACGTGGCGGCCGCAAACGGGCCTTGGGAACAAGACGGCCGATGATCGCGCCGGGTCGGACGAATGAGCGCTGGAGCCTGGACTTCGTAAGCGATGCCTTCACGGACGGACGCCGGTTCCGGGTTCTGGCCGTCGTCGACGACTTCACGCGCGAGTGCCTGGCGCTGGTCGCGGATACATCGCTGTCGGGCGCCCGCGTCGCTCGGGAGCTGGATGCCATCCTCGCCCGCCGCGGCAGGCCTCGCACGATCGTCTCGGACAATGGCACCGAGCTAACGTCGATGGCGATCCTCAAATGGTGCCAGGAAGGCGGCGTCGAATGGCACTACATCGCGCCCGGCAAGCCGATGCAAAACGGATTCGTGGATAGTTTCAACGGCCGATTTCGCGACGAATGCTTGAACGAAACGTTGTTCTCCACTCTCACGCAAGCACGGGCAGCAATCGATCTATGGAAGGAGGACTACAACCAGAACAGACCACACTCAGCCCTGGGCAACATCACGCCCATCGAATTCGCCATCAAAATGGCTCTGGAAAAACAGGCCGCATGAGGCCAGAAATGAAGCGCCGGACTCTCCATTGAAATGGAGGGGGGTCTCAGGTCAACGTGTGTCGAAGATCGTGAATGCGAACTTCTCCATAGGCTCCACGAGCAAGAATATTAGCGTCGCGGCGCAATCGCTGGAACGTCCAATGGACTTGCCGCTTGGATGGAGCGTGCCCCGAAGCGCCGACGAAGAAAGATGCGTCCGCCTCGGAGGGCGCGTAGCGGCCGCGGATTGCGACGTAACGCGAGCGCGCAGCGCCGGTACTGGCATCAAATGGTACATGCCTTGATTTGGTGAATTTGGTCATACGCACGGTCAGACATCGACCGACAACGTCAACGTCGCCGCATCGAAGCCTACGCGCCTCGGAAATCCGCAATCCGGTCGCTGCGATCAGCCCCAACATAGTCTCATAGGTTGCCGGTCGGATTGAGTGCTGCGGACTAACCTCCGTGCCGCCATCAGCAGCGCGACAATCTCTTGTTCCGTGTAAATATGTGGTGTCCGGCGCTGGCGCCTTCTACCGAACATATCGCGCTCGGGCAGTTCATTCGCTGGATCAAAGCGCTTCTCGTGCTCGACGAAGGGGCGCAATACTTCGAAGCGCCGCGCCCAGGCGGCTGGCGCTGCGTTCCGCGCCTCCCCTTTGACCCAACTGACAACCAGCGTCGTTGTGATGGGGCCGAGATGACCCGATACATCGGCCAGGTGGGCGAACGACCGAAGCGCGCTAGCGGCGCTATGGAGCGAGAACCCAAGGCGACGCCGGTCCGCAAGGTACGCGTCGACCCGCGCCTGCATGGTCTGCAACTGGCTCATGCCGCACCCCCCGGCCACGGCATAGCGACCGCTGCGAGCCTCTGAAGATCGACTTTAGCGTAAATCATGGAGGTATCGATGCTCCGATGACGCAGGATATCGGCAATCTGCTTCATTGGAACACCTGAGTTTAGCATGCGGCTGGCGGCGCTGTGCCGGAGAATATGCACGCCTATAGCGCGACAATCTGGGGTTCTTCCGCATATTTGGTGCAGGTTGCGGGATTCTCGCAGTCGACGCCGTGATTTGCCCGTGCTCCATGCCTTCCGTTTGCTGATTTCGCCTGAACTTTCGATTGTCCAGATTTTCCCGCAGGCTGACAGGGTTGTGCTTGTTGCCCGGCCGAAGGCGATGGAATCGTGCTGTCCATGTTGTGGCCGCCGGACGCGTCGCGTCCACAGTCACTACATGCGCCGGTTGGCCGATCTGCCGTGGCAGGGGCGGATTGTCGAAATCCGGCTTCACGCAGGACGGTTTCGATGCGCCGATCCCCAATGCCCGCGCCGGATCTTCACCGAGAGGCTTCCCGAGACGGTTCAACCGAAGGCTCGACGCACGGTTCGGCTCGGCGAAAGCCAGCTGGCGATCGGCTTCGCGGCAGGTGGCGAGCCGGCCTCACGCCTGTCGGACAGGCTCGCCATGCCGGCGAGCGGCGACACGCTGTTGCGGATGATCCGCGCGGCTGGGTTCGAGCCGCCGCAAGCGCCGCGTGTGGTCGGCATCGACGACTGGGCCTGGCGCAAGGGGCAGCGCCACGGAACGATCATCTGCGATCTTGAGCGTAATCGCGTCCTCGATCTATTGCCGGATCGAAATGCCGACACGGTCGCATCATGGCTGGAACGCCATCCTGGCATCGAGATCATCGCGCGCGATCGTGCCGGCGTCTATGCCGAGGGCGCCCGTCGCGGTGCGCCCGATGCAACCCAGGTTGCCGACCGCTGGCATCTTCTCCAGAACCTAGGCGAAGCGTTGCGTTTGGCCGTCGGCCGCCATCGAAAAGCTGTCAGCGCCGCGGGGAAGGCCATGACGTCCGAGATGGCCGGAAACGACGACGCCAAGCTATCCCCGAAACTTGATTGCCTGCGCCGGTCGAGGCGCAGCCAGCGCAGTGAGCTCTATGCTGAAATCCTTCAGTTGCGGGAGGCCGGTCTATCGCCGCGACAGATCGCGCCCCAGATTGGCCTGAACGTGAGAACTGTCGAACGCTGGCTTGCAGCGGGCGGTGAGCCCGAGCACCGGCGGCCGCCCTCGCGCTCCGTCCTCATGGATCCTTTTCGAGACTATCTCGAAAAGCGCTGGGAGGAAGGCCAGCACAACGGGCTGCAGCTGTGGACCGAAATTAAGCACCGTGGCTTTGAAGGCAGTAGGGCGACCGTCTACAGATGGACCGCCGCCCGTAAGGAGCGGCCACCGACCGCGCCACCAAATTCGCGGTGGCGGCCGCCATCGCGCCGGAATTGCGCATGGCTCCTGAGCGAAGACCCGACATCTCTCGATGAGCAGACCGAGCGGTTCCTTCACCATCTCCATGAAAATGCGCCGGAGCTTTCGATCGCGGGCGAACTCGCCCGCCGTTTTGCTGCAGTGATACGCGGCGATGATGATGCCGGCCTCGAGCAATGGATCGCCGATGCCACGGGCAGTGAGCTGGCCTCCCTTGCAGCAGGCATCGGCCGTGACATTGAGGCTGTCCGGGCGGCAATCACCCAGCCCTGGAGCACGAGCCCGGTCGAAGGTCAGATCAACCGCCTCAAGACGATCAAGCGCCAGATGTACGGGCGCGCCGCCTATCCACTCCTCCGGAGCCGACTGCTGGCAGCCGCTTGACCCACCCGGAAAAGGGACACCCAATAAGTAGTTCCTGCACCAAATATGTGGAAGAACCCCAGATTGACGCTGCGCTCTCACGTTGATTGCCGCGCCGCACACGCCTGCCTTTGGCCACCCGCAACGTTTGTATGCAGCAAAAACCGCCTTTCTTACGCTGTCGTTTTGAATCGGGAGGTCATAAGGCGCAACGTGGCGTACGAATATCGCTCGGTTCACGCTTGGCGGACGCTCGTGTTGCAGATACTTAACGATCGCATCACCCGTTTCGGGCGGCAGCGGTAGAATGTCGAAACATCTCCCCTTTGACCGGGAAATGCGGATCGTACCCTGCCGCCAATCGACGTCTTCAAGCTGTAATCGCGCAACCTCACTGGTTCGAAGCCCAAGATCAACCAGACATCGGACCATAGCGTAAGCCCTCCGGCGGGATGGGACGTGCTTGTCGAATGATGCGAGCAGGATCTTGATTTGGTTGTCAGAAAGGACATCCGGCAAGCTGCTTGGCCGCCAGCACGCAACGCGAGGAATTACTTTGAGTAGATGCTGAACATCATCGCCATCATCTGCCGAAACCGGAGATAGCAACCGATCGCACCTCCAACGGTGCGAATGGTGCCGGATGACCAGTCATGCAGTTCGCCGAGGATGAAACGTCTTACACGCGACGGCGCGAGGCTGGTGATGGATATCACTCCATCTGGAAACTGTTGCTGAAAGAAGCGTCGAAGAATTCGACTGCGCGAAGTTCGTGTGTTGTGGGCTAATCCGCCCACATCCCGCATATAAGCCACGAAGGCCGTCAATTCCTCGCAATACTCATTGTCGTTGGTTGCTTCGGAAATGGCTCCTTCGGAACGCAGTATGGCAAGTAAATGCGAGATTGCCGCCCTGAGTTCGTGCGGCAGACGACGAGTTGGATAAGGGCAGTCACAGACGGGAAGATGGTGATGGAGAAACCGCTTACCTGCGGCTTCATCTATGGACGCCAACGCAAGCCGTTCGGTCGAGATCCAGTGGGCGAAATGGGCAATGCAGCATAGATAAACACGACTTGTGCTTGGTGAATAGCGAGCCTGGCTAAGGTGTTCCAGGTACGATCGGAAAACTGCCCAAGCGGGCTGTTCTCAAGCCACTGGCGAGGTCCAGGCTGCAGCTTAATCGGATTCATGATCTTTGATCTCTTGCGTGATTAGCGCTCAGAGGAGATCAGGATTATGTAAAGTTACGGTCGAGGTCCCAGCCGAATATCTTCGATGCGCACCCGATTGGGAATTGTCTCAGCAAACTATCCCTAATCCGCCTGTTCACATAACGCCTTTCCAGAGCAATGCCACGCAGCGCTCTTTCGGCCGCGTTGTTGCTGAGGCAGATTCTGCCGTCGTCGATGAAGCGGGCGAAGTCGGCCCAGCGCCTGAGCATGTAGTTGATTGGCTTCAGGACTTCGGAAGAGCGCGAGAGGGTATCGCGCTCGCGGAGCAACCAGGCGTGCATGTCGTCGAGAAGTGGTTTGCTTTTCTCCTGCCGCACGGCATACCGCTCGTCCGCGCTGCGGCCGTTGATGGCGCGCTCGATCTCGAACAGTGCATCGAGGCGCCTGACCGCCTACAGCGCGATCGGGGAGATCGGTTTGCCCTTCTTGCCATCCCGGGCGTTTTTCGCGATGTCGGCCAATTCGAAGAATCCGCGTCGCGCATGGGCGTAGCAAAATGCCGGCGTGATCGGCTGCTGCTTCCGCTGCGGGTCGAACAGCGGCTCAAAGCCACTGTAACAGTCGCACTGAAGGATGCCGCTGAATCCGGCCAGATGTTTCTGAGGATGCTCCCCGCGCCTGTCGCTCGAGGCGTAATAGATCGCCGCCGGCGGCGCAGGCCCGGCGAAGGGACCGTCGTCGCGCGTATAGGTCCAGATGCGCCCGGTCGCGCATTTGCCCTTCGCCAGGATGCGGATGGTGGTGTCGTCGCCATGAAGGCGCTCGGCCGCGAGCACATGGCGCTCGATCAGCTGGAAGAGCGGCATGACGGCGAAGGTTCCGTGGCCGACCTGATCGGCCAGCGTCGACAGCGGCAGGTCGATCCCCTCAGCCTTTGAAGCGCGCGCTCTGTCGGTTGAGTGGCGCATGCATGCCGAACTTGTCGAACAGGATTGTCGCCAGCAGTTGGGGACCGATGAAGCCGCGCGGCGTGGCATGGAACGGCGCCGGCGGCTGGGTGATCTTCTCGCAATCGCACACCCAGTTTCGACAGCCGCGATCCGCCGCAGCAGGCGCAGGCAGTTGGAGGGTCGATGACGACGCGCTCGTGTTCGATGTCATCCGGCCATGGCTTGCGCACCGGTCCCTTGCGCGTGAACGGTCGGACCTTCTGCGTCTTCGCCGCCGCGGCCTGCGCGGCGGGGCTTTCGGATTCCGGAAGGAAAGTCGAAATCGAAAGTGGCGAAGGTCTTGCCGGCAGGCAACCCGGATTGTTCGCGATGGCGCTGGATGCGCCGAGAGGCGCGCTCGGCCATCTCGACTCGAAGGCGAGAAGGTTGGCCGCGGGCCAGCCATCGCGATCGGCGGTGTCGGTGAGATGCTTCCAGTTGCGGCTGATGCTGGGCAGGCGCAGTGCCGACAGCAGGGTGGGCAACACGGCGGCGGCCTGATCCTTGGTCCTGCTCATCACAGCACCTGTGCGTTGGCGAGTAAATGGTTGTACCCGGCGAAATCGGGCGGTGGAATAGTGAGAATAGTGACGTCTGCACGGCTTCTGACCGTGGGCAGGAACTCGCTCCTCAGCTTGGCGACATTGGGGAGTTTGCCTCTATCGAGCGCAGCCTCGATACGCAGGGCCAGAGCATCGACGCAGTTGCCTTGGCGGCGATATCGAGGAGGGCGACCATGTCGCGGCAGGCCTGCCGGGCGTAGAGAGCGGCATCGAGCGTAAGGCGTTGCGGTAGACCAGATAGCGCAGGGCCTGGGGCTTGCGTCCTCGCTGCGCATGTTTGACGCGGACCCGGTCGGCGGTCATCACCCGGTCCGGCCCGAGGAAGAACTCAACCCGGTCATCGTAGACATGGGCATGGAGGCGGTAGCCGATGAGGCGCGAGGGTACCGAATAGGTGATACGGTCGACGCTGATGGTGCTGTTGCGCGTGACGTCTGCGCTGACCAGCCACAAGCCTGGCCC
>NZ_JAMYPB010000087.1:0-13840 GCF_040320135.1 Mesorhizobium sp. M0772
GTGCCCGCCACCGGGCAATCCGGCGCTCGAGGGTCCGCCTGACGCCATCGGGAACGGCGGCCTCCCCGAACTCGTCCTGCACAGTCTCGAAAATGGTGCGCCCCGATCAGAGCCCCCTCGCAGGGACTTCTGTCGCGCCTGTCAGGCGACATGCACAATTGACCCCCTGACGACACGAAGAACTGACCCCTCTCTTTTGAGAGGAAAGAAGCTAGACGACCATTGAGATTTCTGTGACTCCTGCACCGTCCAGAGCGATGCAGGGAGAGGGGATGCTGCAGGCAGAGGAAGTCATGTCGATGGTGCGCCTGCATAAATGCGGCTGGGGCGCAAAACGGATTGCAAAGGAATTCGGTTGCGCGCGCAATACGGCTCGCCGCTACCTTCAGTCCGTATTTACCGATAGCCGGGACGCTCAAGATCGTCTTGTCGATGTGACCCGCCACGCGGCTTCCATCAAAAGGCATGCTGCGGGTGTCACCAGTGTGGCTCAGTAGAGCGTTCTTCCGCCATCGACTGTCAGTGTGGCGCCTGTCGTGTAAGAAGACGCATGGGAAATGAGGTATAAGATTGCTTCGGCGACCTCCGACGGCTGGGCGGCTCGACCCAGAAGATAGTTGGAGAAGTCGACGGGCATCGAATTTTGACCCAGTTCAGGTGCAGTCATTGGGGTGTCAATAAACCCTGGGCAGATAACGTTAGCGCGGATCTTTGGCGCTAGCTCGCTGGCGAGGGCTTTCGTGAAAGCAATGACCCCGCCTTTCGAAGCAGCGTAGGCAGTTTGGTCCGCGAATGGTTTCAGACCCTGACCCGAGGAAATATTGACGATAGCGGCGCGTTCTTCCTTCCGAAGCCATGGCAAGGCCGCGTGGCAAACCAGGTAAGTTCCCGTTAGATTGACTGCGAGGACACGCTCCCACACGTCCAGGGTCGTGTCTTCGAGGCTATTGACCGCCAAAATGCCAGCACAGTTCACAAGGCCGTCAATGCCTCCCATGGCGTTCGCTGCGCCAGCGATAGCCGACTCTACTGAACTCTGATCGGATACGTCGACGACATGAGTGCTACCGGAGCTGATGGCGTAGGTCTCACGCAGACCGTCTTCCCTCAGATCGAGCAAGGCAAGGGTTGCTCCCTCTGCCGCCATTAGAACCGCAGTAGCGCGGCCGATGCCGGAGCCAGCCCCTGTTAGAACAACCCTTCGGCCGGCTAAACGCCCTTCCCCGGCACTCGAACCCGATTGTTTGGCATTCAGCATATTCCCCTCCTGTCTAGCACCACAATTAAGGTCAGCGGCGTTAGGTCGGCCCGATTCAGAACTGTCCGCTTCAACTTATCGCGTGCCGCGCTTTGCAATTAAACGGAAAATGTTGTTTCGAGATCAATGGGATATATCGGCCGACGGATTCTTTGGTAATTATAGGAAGCAAGGTTGCAAGTTGCACTACCTGGGGGATCGGTAGCTACGATTGCCTTGGCTCTAGGTTGAAAAAATGCTCGAAAATGGTTGAGGCCTTTTAGACAAACTATCTCATATTGAGTAACGTCGGCGCCATTAATCAAAAAAGGACGATCATCTATAGTTCCCCCGTCGGGAAACTCCGTAACAATAATTTCTACATTGCCGACGCGCAAACGAGCTGTTTTGCCGTAACACACCGGCAGCCCCTCCATCATCGGAGACACGAAAGTGGCATTTCCGTCTGACAGTGCGCACACCTTGGCGTTGTGCAACTCAATAGGGGCACCGGAAATTATGTCGATTTTACCGCCTAGCAAACCAGAAACTACTCCCCCGACACCGACTTTGTGAGCAAGAAGGGCGATTTCAGGGTCGGATATAAATCCGAAGATGGTCTTGGCAAGATTTCGGCTCAGAATCTCGCGCAGAAGATGGGTTCCATTGCCAGGCGCCCCGCTACCAGGATTGTCAGAAACCTCCACGATGACAACATACCCTGATTCGGGTTTTCTCAGCGCGTCTAGAGCACGATCCACAGCCACATCCGGCATAGGGCACTTGCCTTTCAGCTGGTCCCTCTTCTCCCAGATGTGCGTGGCAATTTCTTCGGCGGCCTCCTTTGCCCCTTTTTCAGCTACAACCACCACAGAAGCTCCAACGCAAGGCAAATCGGTAAAGTTGTAACCGTGGAAAAAAGCTGCGTCTATCAGGTCGTGTTTAGCGGCATAGTCGGCTACGTAGTCTGTGACAGATTTCATGGGCTCATTAAAGGTGTTACCAATTAGCGAATCGACCATCAAAGGAAGTTGAACAAGGGCAGTTTCGGGGGTTGCTTCCCCGCGCAAGATGCGAATAAGGGTCTTCATGGCCAAATAGCCCGCATCCGCCATATCGATATGGGGATACTGTTTGCAGCCGAAGAGGCCATTCGACAATCCAACCATTTCCGGTGTTATGTTCCCATGAAGATCAAGCGAAACCGTAATGGGCATTTGCGGACCAACCACGTTCCGCACTTTTTCCAAGGTATAGGCCTCTAAATCGTCCGAGTTCTCCGCACAGCCGGCGCCGTGAAGCGACAAACATATCCCCGTGTATTCACCCTTTCGTTCTTCGGCAACCTTAGTAAATTCCCCGACGACATATTCGACGGCCTCCTTATTAAGTTTCGGCCCGGCATTCATCACTGCGACAGTCGGAATTAGTTCTACGCCTTCTTCTTCTGCCGCTTTGATCATTCCGCCCAAATCGCTAGGCGTACTCCTGAATTTACAAAAAAGTTCTTCACTCACCAACCATCCATTGGGAGCCCAACGTTTGAAATCGCCAGTATCGGTGGCAAAGGTGCTGCTTTCATGACCGATCATACCGAATAATATTTTCATACTGCCTGGACCCTCTAATGATGAGACGTTTTCCTGAGCGTTCGCTGGAGCCATCAACTGGCGATGTAGCGACCGCCGTTGATGTGGACAGTTTCGCCGGTGATGAAGCTGGCCCAATCCGAGCAAAGATACGCCACGGTCTGCGCCACTTCTTGTGGCCGGCCCGTGCGCTTCAGTGGCGTCGAAGCGATCAGTTGCGGCCCCTGCTTTTCGAGCAAGGTCTTGACCATCGGTGTATCGATGAGGCCGGGGGACACAGCATTCACCCGAACATCGGGAGCAAGCTCCAAAGCCAGTGTGCGCGTGAAAGTCAACACGCCCCCTTTGGAAGTTGCATAGCTCGAATGGTTGTAGCTTCCGCAATGACCGGCTACCGAGGCCACGTTTACAACCGAGCCGCCTTTGACGAGCAGGGGAATCGCAGCGCGGCAGGTAAAGAACACCCCGTCGAGGTTTACCGCGGTGCTGAGCTTCCACTGTTCGTCGGTCATGTCGTGAATCATCTGGTCGCGGTAAAGACCCGCGCTGGTCACCAGGAAATCAAGCTTGCCAAAACGCTTGCTGATCTCGGCTGCCACTGCATTGGCATCCTCGGACTTGCCGGCATCCTGCCTGAGGCCGATTACCCTTTCGCCCGTGGAGTCTAGTTCCCTTGCGAAATCCTTGACGCCGGTTTCGTCTAGGTCCGTCAGGACGCACGAAGCGCTTAAGTCGAAGAAGATGCGCGCGACCTCGCGGGAAATCACGCCATTCGCTCCTGTCAGCCACAGGACTCGTCCACCAAAGTCGTGCATGTCACCTCCCCCGCACCCTTTCAATGCGCCGCCAATGCGAACTGGCCACTCCCTTCGCTGGAGACCGTCAGGGTGGCGATCCCCCCATGATCTCCACAGTCACACCGTCCCACGTTTGGATGTACATCAGGCGTTTGCCCTTGTTCGGCCCTGTGTCAACGGTCCCTATCTTTCCAAGAGGCCGACCCCCATATCGTTCGGCTCGCTTCTGCACTTGCTCGAGATCAGGCACATTCAAGGCAAGATGCGCGAAACTCGCGTCACATGGGCGCATATCCATTCGCCGGCTCCTTAACTGGCCTACATACTCGATGAACTCGATGACGAAGCCTGGTCCCTTCATGAAGGCCACAACGATGTCGGCGTCGTGCAACCCCGTCACGGCGCGTATCATCGCCGTGTCGCGGGGGCCTTTCGAGAGGATTTCAAAGTTGAAAACCTGCTCGAAGAACGAGACAGTCCTGTCGAGGTCTTCTACGGTGAAGCTGAAATGGTTAAGGCTTATATCGTCGATATCTTTCATTGATATACTCCCGGGGTCATCGCGTAAATGCTGACGAAGCCGTTACTTGGGCAACAGGTGCTCGGGCACGGATGTATTTCGATAAAGATCCTCGACGGTTTCCCGCCGCTTGATAATGTGGATCGAGCCATTGCTGATCATCACCGTGGCAGGTCGAGGAACGCTATTGAACTGCGTCGATGCTGAATCGGCGTACATTCCAGCATCCAAGATTACGACGGGCTCGCCGGTGGCCAATTTGGGAATTGGCCAGTTGTCCGCCATACGCGAGTCGATGCAGGTCGATCCGACTATTTGGGCTAGCTCGGCATAGGCCCTGTCCATCCCCCTTGCAGGTAGGAAATGGTAGGCGCTGCCGGCCGTATCAATGCGCGGCAGATTGTTGGTGCTGAAATCAACGTTGACCCACACCATCCCGCAGTCCCGCTTGATCTGACCTACTCGGCCCAGCAGCGCCACAGCGTTGCCGACAATAAATCTCCCTGGCTCCATGCGAAGCTCTGGAATAGGCATCTGGTGCGATCTGAATGTGTCGATAAGCGAGGCTACGACCGCTTCAGCAAAGTCTTCGACCGAGGAACTGTTCAGCTCGTGGATCCGCGATTCCGGGTCGCGGTCCCGAGGCCAGCCACCGCCGATATCGATAAGCTCTGGGACATAGCCCGTGGCTTCGCGGATCCGAATGATCGTTTCTGCAAAGTCGCCTGTGCACTCTGCGAACAGCTCGGGATTTTGTGTAAATCGGGGCGTGTGTAGACTGAACCCGCGCAGCCGGAGGTTCCGGCAGTCCAGAATTTGGGGTACCAGCTCAAGGGCGGAGTCGACCGAAAATCCCCACTTTTCCCGCAAAAGGAACTTCCTGGAGTCGCTGGCCAAGCCCAAGTAATCACTTGGTGAATCTGCTAGGCTTTTCGGCGCGCTCTTGATGCGCAGGGCGACAGACCCGACCGTTCCAAGGTCCGCACATATCGCATCCAGCATGCGGATCTCATCCACCGCATCGATGTTGACGTTGACGCCCTTCTGAATGGCGGCGCGCAATTCGGCTTCCGTCTTGTTGCTGCCGTTCATGGCGACGCGCTCGGGATCGGCGCCGCCCATGAACGTGGAATGCAGTTCGCCTAAGCCGAAGCAGTCGCCGCCACCGCCCTCCTGATGGATGACTGCCCGGATCGCCGGATTGTTGTTCGACTTGATGGCGTACATGACCACGACCGTGTTCGGCCAGAGCCTTTCGAAGACACCTTTGATCCGGCGGAAGTTTTCGCGCAGAATTTGCTCGCTCACCACATAAAGCGGAGAGCCGAATTCTGAGAGCAAATCCTCGACCTTGTAGCCGTCGAAGATCAGATCGCCGTCCTGCGATACCTCGATGTGGTCAGTGCGCGTGAGCATATTGGTCAAATGTTCGCGGGGCTTAGAGCCGAGAAATTCTCGTCCTACAGGGATTTCAATCATCATTACTAAGCCTTTTGGAATCTGCAATCTCTACGTCTGCTGCAGTCACTGCTGTTCAACGCGATGAATGTCCCCCCAGGCGGCAAGCGCGACAATTGCTTTGTTCACGAGGATATGTTGACTATAAGTGACCAATGGTCGAGATAACCGAGGTTGAGGTCTGGGCAAATTTCGTGAGATGAGTGACCGCCTGCCACCGCTTATCGCGCTTCGCGCGTTTGAGGCCGTTGCACGCACCGGAAGTGTCCGCGCGGCCGGGGACGAGCTGTCGGTTAGCCATACGGCGGTATCGCGCCACATCCACAACCTTCAGAACCGTCTCGGCGTGGCGTTCTTCCAGCGTGAGGGTAGGGGCTTGACGCTTACCGGGTCAGGTGAACGTTACTATCAGAAGGTATCTCGGGCGTTTGAAGCGATCACACTCGCCACGTCCGAGCTGAAGCCCGACCTGCCAACGCAGCTGGATATCTGGTGTACGCCGGGCATCGCATCGATCACGCTGCTTCCTCGGCTGCCAGATATCGAGAGTTACCTGCCAGGGTGTGATGTCGCCCTTCGGCCGACACGGCAGCGTCCCGATTTGGCGGCGAACGAAGCTGATGCGGAGATCGTCTTCCTGTTCGATGGCGAGGAGCGTCACGGATGCCATGTGGAGGTGCTTAATCGTCCCCGCATGTTTCCCGTGGCGAGCCCGGCCTTCCTGGACCGCCACGGGCCGGTGTCGTCCGTTGATGAACTTCTGAAACTTCCGCTCATACACGAAGAGTCGGCTGGCCAGTGGGAACGGTGGTTCGACCATCTTGGACGTTCAGGACCGCTCTCATTACGCGGCCCCAAGCTATGGAACGGTCAGCAGACGATCGAATCAGCGCGTTTAGGACAGGGCGTTGCGATGACAGGAAGCCTTCTAGTCGACCAGCATATCAAGACGGGTGAACTCGTCGAGGTTTTGTCGACGAATGTCCACTTGGGCTCATACTGCCTTGTGACCACCAAGTCGCGATTTGTGACAGCTCCGATCCTTGCCCTGCGGCGCTGGCTAGCTGATGTCTTGGAATGATATGACACAAAGGGCGATGTGACGTTGTCTGCATATAAACGCGTTGAGACCTGCGGCCGCTGATGTCAGCTGACCACGGCCACGGGGCTTTCCATTCCGCCACCGCCTGCAGGCGGTGAATATGTGTAGCGAGAGCGGGCGTTTTGAGCGCGGCGGGACGAAGAGATTGCGCAGAGCCGACAAGATCGGGCCGGAGGCCAGCACGCCCACCTCTTCGGTCCAGGCTAGCATCGCATTCGACGTGAATTCGGTGCCATGGTTGCTGACGATCAGGTCGTGCTTGTCTCGCCGGGCTAGCTCAGTTCTCCGGCAACCCTGCGACCCGAGCGTCGCTCTCATGCTTGCGGTCATTGGTGATTTTAAGTGAACAGATCATGATGAACAAAGCAATTGTCGCGATGGAAAAATTGGCGATCATTCGAAAAAGGCGGCGGTAATGCGTGGGTATGACCATTCGAAGTTCACTTCTAATGACTAACATGGCAATCGACAACTTGAAGTCCGCTCTTTCGGAGTCCACCTGCGGACTACGCAGATGGTCTGGAGTGGCACGATGAGTGGCGACGGGTCGCGGCTTTCCAAGCGTCCAACACAGCCCTGTTCCCGAACTGTGGCTAATCACATTTCGATGCGACTGACGAGACGCGCAGACGATCTTCGGCCGGGGAAAAACCGTGCGCATTCGCGAGGAAACCCAAACGATTAGTTTATTTTTCCCCTCAAGGTCAGGGTTGGCCTCAACAAAAATGGGAGATCACCGTTGGCTAGAGTGCAGAAAAATCAAAAATCAACAGATGTCGCGCTTATGATGTTCCCACTCCCAAAATCACCGCGCGTCAGTGTTCTGTTGGAGATCTCCACCAGATTGAATCAACAGCTTTGAGATAAGCACCGACAAAACTCTAATCAGAGGGAGGAACAGAACATGACAATCACTCGACGCGACTTGATCAAGTCAGGCTTAGCCGCCGGAACGGTCCTATCGATCCCATCGATGCTTCGGGCACAGTCATCACCAGTAGCCGCCCGGACGGTCCGGATGGCGATGAGCGACCTCACTGTTGTTGATCCAATCTTATCCATCTCCGACATCACCTACATACATGCTTGGTCGGTCTACGACACGCTTTTCGCGTTCGATTCCAAGCTCGTACCGCAGCCGCAAATGGTGGGGAAATGGGGGGTTTCCGAAGACAAAAAGACCTATACGTTTGAGCTTCGGGATGGCCTGCAATTCAATGACGGCAGTCCCGTCACGGCGGCGGACTGCGTGGCATCCATTCGTCGCTGGTGGCAGGTGGACGGCGGTGGGAAATTGATCAAGGAGCGGACCAGCGATATCGCGACCACAGGCGACAAGACCTTCAAGATCGTTCTCAAGAAACCGTTAGGGCTTCTGCTCGATTACCTGGCAGGAGGCATAAATTTCCTAGCCGTCATGCGCGAAAAGGACGCGAGCCGACCCGCTACCGAGCAGGTGACCTCGAATATCGGATCGGGGCCGTTCACGTTCAACGAGGCTCTTGCCCGCCCAGGTGCGAGTTTCACTTACGACCGCAACGAAAAGTACGTGCCGCGCCAAGAGCCCTCCGATGGACACGCCGGTGGGAAGGTCGTTAAGGTCGATCGAGTCGTCTGGCAAAATATTGCGGATGAGCAGACTGCTTTGGCCGCCTTGCAAGCAGGTGAAATCGACTTCGTTCAGGCTCCGTCCGCCGATCTTTACGGCACTATCAAAAGTGACCCCAATCTTGAACTTCAGCTTCTGGATAAGGGGGGGGATGACCTCTATCTACGCATGAATTTCCTGCAGCCACCCTTCAACAACGTCAAAGCACGCCAAGCGATGCTTCACCTGATTGACCAGGAGGCGTTCCTTCGCGTCATTTCTCCCGATCCCAATTACGGTCGCCGCCTGATTTCGATCTTCGGAGATAGTAGTCCCTACTCCAATGACGAGAATACGGGATGGTACAAGAAGGGTGGTGATCCGCAGAGGGCCAAACAGCTGCTCCAGGAGGCCGGCTATGCCGGCGAGAAGCTTTATCTTTTTCAAATTACCGACTGGCCGGTTGCCAGCAATGCCGCGCTGGCACTGGCCGATGTGCTGCGTAAAATCGGGGTCAATGTCGTGCTTGGGCCGATGTCCTTCAGTGAGTTTTCCACGGCTCGGGCGAACAAGGGCCCCGTCGAGAATGGCGGCTGGAGCATGTTCATTTCGGACTGGCCCGATAATGGCTTCGGCAATCCGATCGGCTGTTCCGTCTTGCACGCAAATGGTGAAGATGCGTTTTACGGCTGGCCAAAGAACGACGAATACGAAGCTCTCCGGGCCAAATGGGCAGACGTCGCAACACTCGAAGAGCGCCAGGCACTCGCCCGCAAAATGCAAGGGATTTGGTGGGACTTCGTCGGCTGCATCATGCTGGGGAAGGTTCTGGCGCCAGTTGCGCGCAGTAAGGCGCTAACTGGTCTCATCGAGGGGCCGAACACGCGCTTCCCAATATGGAACATGGAAAAAGCCTGAGCGATGGGGAGCTACATCCTACGCCGGTTGATTTCGGCCATCGCCGTAATGGCGATGGTCGGGATCTTCGTTTTCCTACTGCTCAGGCTTGCGCCCGGCGACCCTGCGGCGATGATCGCCGGTAAGTCGGCCACGGTAGAGATGATTGCTGGCATCCGCGAAAAACTCGGCCTGAACGACCCACTGCCGGTTCAGTTCATTCGTTGGGTGCGGGACATGCTCGGCGGCGATTTCGGCATCTCCATCTTTTCCCAACGACCGGTTCTCGAGCTCATCTCGCAGCGGCTTGAACCGACCGTTTCTCTGTCTACCCTGACGATGATCCTTTCGGTGACGGTGGGGGTCTCCTTCGGCATCCTTGCCGCGTGGCGAACTGGCGGTCTCATCGACCGCCTCCTCGCGGCCTTTTCGGCCCTGGGTTATTCCGTTCCGGTCTTTGTCATCGGTTATTTTTTCATATACTTCTTTGCTATCAGGCTGCACTGGCTGCCGGTGCAGGGGTATGTGCCGATCGATGGTGGCCTCGGGCCTTGGTTCGCGCACCTGATCCTGCCCACCGTGGCGCTAGGTCTTGGCTTCATTGCATTCATCGCCCGGGTTACACGGGCAAGCATGCTCGAGGTCCTGTCGGAAGACTATATGCGAACGGCCGCTGCCAAGGGTGCTTCGCCTTATGCCATGCTTTTTCACCATGCCCTGAAGAATGCCGGCGTCCCGATCCTGACCGTGATCGGCATAAGCTTCGCTTATCTGATCGGCGGTGTTGTCCTCACGGAAACGGTGTTCAACATCCCCGGTATCGGTCGTCTGGTCGTCGATGCGATCAACAACCGTGACTATCCCATCATCCAGAGCGTACTTATCCTGACGTCGGGTCTGTACGTCCTTATCAACCTCGCGGTCGATCTGGCCTACACGCTGATCGATCCCCGCATCCGGTACTAATATGACGCTCCTCTCCGCACCAGTTGAAGCCGTGGCAATGGGTCGGCTGCGGCTATCCGATCTTCCCCGTCTGGCAAGGCGGCACCCGCTGGTCCTGGTCGGCGGCGGCCTGTTGGCGCTCCTCATCATTCTAGCGCTCGCCGCTCCGCTTTACGCCGGCGATCCGGTCAACATAGATCCGTTCAAGCGCCTCCAACCGCCTTCCGCCGCGATCTGGTTCGGGAGCGACAACCTGGGCCGGGATGTGTTTGCCCGAACGATTTTCGGCGCGCGGATCTCTATCATGGTCGGATTGATGTCGGCGGCTTGCGCGGCCATGATTGGGCTCCTGATTGGCATCCTCGCCGGCTACAATCGCACGTTCGACAATATCGTCATGCGGATCATGGACGGCCTGATGTCGATCCCAACAATTCTGCTGGCCATTGCCCTTATTTCCCTGACCGGCCCCGGGATCGGTATTCTCATCGTCGCGATTGCGATTCCCGAGACGCCGGCGGTGGCGCGATTGGTTCGTTCGGTGGTCCTCAGCGTTCGGCAACGTCCGTATGTGGAAGCCGCCCTCTGCGGCGGCGCGCGCCTGCCAAAGGTGCTGTGGCGGCATATCCTGCCGAGCACCATTCCGGCGCTGATGGTCCAGGGCGCTACTGTCTGCGCCAGCGCGATCCTGACCGAGGCGGGGCTGAGCTTCCTCGGCGTGGGCGTGCCGCCCGAGATTCCAAGCTGGGGCAACATGATCGCCAGTTCACGCCTGTATCTCGCCATCTCCCCATTGACGATCTTCGCCCCCGGTATCTGCCTCGCTGTTACCGTCCTTGCCGTCAATCTGCTTGGCGACGGCCTGCGCGATATGTTCGATCCCCGCTCAAAGCGGAGGCGCTAATATGCTGATGCGAGAATCTGCAGAGGATGATGTGCTCCTCGACGTTCGCGACCTTGAGACGCACTTTTACGGAGAAGAGAGCGTCACCCGCGCCTTGGGCGGCATCAGCTTCCAGGTGAAGAAAGGCGAGACGCTTGGCGTTGTCGGCGAATCGGGATGTGGGAAGAGCGTCACTGCCCTCTCGATCCTCCGCCTGCTACCGAAGCTTTCCGCCAGGACTGTCGGTGGCGAGGTCCGATTTCACGGACGCGACTTGCTTGATCTGTCCGATCGGGAGATGCGAAAGATCCGCGGCGACCAGATCGCCATGATTTTCCAGGAGCCGATGACGAGCCTGAACCCCGTCTATACGGTCGGCCACCAGATCGCCGAGGCGGTTCAGATCCACACGAAGGCGTCCCGCTCGGTGGCCATCAAGAAAGCAGAAGAGATGCTCCGTCTCGTCCGCATCGCCGACCCCGAGCGTCGCGTCAACAATTACCCACACGAAATGTCGGGCGGCATGCGCCAGCGCGCCATGATCGCAATGGCGCTTGCCTGCTCACCAGAACTGTTGATCGCCGACGAGCCGACGACGGCCCTCGACGTCACCATCCAGGCGCAGATCCTACGGCTCATGGTCGACCTAAAAGAGCGCACGGGAACGGCCGTCATGTTCATCACGCATGATCTTGGCGTTGTGGCCGAGACATGCCAGCGCGTGATCGTGATGTATGCCGGCCGGATCGTAGAACAGGCGAACGTAATAGATCTCTTCGCGCGCCCCGCGCATCCCTACACCCAGGGCCTCATGCGATCGGTGCCCGATCCGCGGCGCGGCCGCCAGCGCCGCCTTCCCGAAATTCCCGGGATCGTGCCAAGCCTGCGCGATCCCATTGTCGGGTGCAGCTTTGCGCCTCGCTGCCCGTTCGCCATGGACATTTGCCGCGAGAAGACACCCATCCTGCGTGATGTCGGATCGAGCCACGCCGCGGCCTGCTGGCGCGCCGAAGAGGTGATGGGCGCATGAACGGACCTCTGCTGAAAGTCGAGAACCTGATCAAGCACTATCCGCTTGGTTCGGGAATCTTCAAGAAAAGCATTCCGGTGATCCGGGCGGTGGAGGATGTATCCTTCACCGTCGAGGAAGGCGAGACACTCTGCATCGTCGGCGAATCCGGTTGTGGCAAGTCCACCGTGGCGCGGCTCCTGATGCGGCTCGTCGAGCCGACTAGCGGGCGCGTGCTGATCGACGGAACCGACATTGCCGGTCTCAAGAAAGACGCACTTCGCGCCTGGCGCAGGCGGATGCAGATGGTCTTCCAGGACCCGTACTCGTCGCTGAACCCGCGCCTTACTGCCGGACAAATTATCACCGAACCTGTCGAGAACTTTGAACGTCTCAGTCGCAAGCAGCGCCAGACGCTTGCAGCCGACCTTCTCCGAAAAGTCGGAATGTCGCCGGAAATGGCGCACAGGCTCCCGTCCGAATTGTCAGGCGGTCAGCGCCAGCGTCTAGGCATTGCACGCGCCCTATCGCTCAACCCCTCTCTTATCATCGCCGACGAAGCGGTCTCCGCCCTTGACGTCTCCGTACAGGCGCAGATCCTTAATCTGCTTCTGGATCTCCAGCAGCAGATGGGCATCGCCTTCGTCTTCATCTCGCACGATCTTGGCGTCGTGGAGCATATCGCGCATCGCGTTGCCGTCATGTACCTGGGGCGGATCGTGGAACTCGCCCCGAGCGAGGCGATCTTCGCCAATCCAGTTCATCCCTACACCGAGGCGCTGATTGCGGCGGCACCGGTTCCGGATCCGACGCGGGTTCGGCTGGAGGTGCCCGAGGGCGAGGTGCCAAGCCCGATCAACCCGCCAAAGGGTTGCGCGTTTCATCCGCGCTGTCCGCTCGCGGTCGAGCGTTGCCGCATGGAGGTCCCTCCTCTGGTGCCGATGGCAGACGGCCGCGTCGTCGCCTGCCATGTTCGGGCTCCGGCCACGGTGAGTCCCGGCCCCGATCTACGGCAAACAAATCGTCGACACATTGTTGCATGAGAATACTGCGCGATCGCCGCGCCTCCAGATCCCAATAGAGCACGTACTGTAGTTATTGAACACAATCGGAGCCCGACGAGTCGAATTCGACATTCCCTACCTCGATGCAGAGTTATGCTATGTTGTTGCAACAAAATACTGAAAGAGGTACGGGGGGTTCTCTATGTTATGCTGAGGAGACATATTACTATGTTGCACGAAAACAGGACGCCGAGCGCCTCCTTGCCTGGGGCCCAGTCCGTAAAATTGTTCGCCCGCGGCTGCCACGTTATCCCGGACGGGACCAGCCGTGTCAGAGTCGAGCGCGACCCGTTGCCCCGCTACGTGCTGAAAGGCGAGGGCGCCTATCTTGTCGACGCTGACGGGCAGCGTTTTCTCGACCTCAGTAATAATCTCACCACCCTAATCCACGGGCACGGGTTTGCTCCGGTGATGGACGCTGTCGCGCGTCTTCTTCGTGATGGTACCTGCTTTACCGACCCGACCGCCCATGAGATCGACCTTGCGGAACTGCTGGTCGATCGCATTCCCGCAATCGACCAGATCAGTTTCGTCAATAGTGGCACAGAAGCCGTGATGTTTGCCATCAAAGCCGCGCGCGCCTTCACCGGGCGCTCTCGTATTGCCAAGATCGAAGGTGCCTACCATGGCAAATATGATTGGGCGGAAGCGGGGGCCGGGGGAATACCTTCCACTTGGGGATCTCCCGACGCACCCGTCGCGGTGCCCTCCTATGTAGGCATGCCGGCATCGGTTGCCGACGAGGTCGTCA
>NZ_JAMYPB010000088.1:0-13681 GCF_040320135.1 Mesorhizobium sp. M0772
AGTCCACCAACATGCTTGAACGGCTCAACGAGGAAATCCGCCGGCGCACCTATGTCGTGCGCATCTTCCCGAACGCCGAAAGCTGCCTGCGCCTGCGCCTGGTCAGCTGGCCGTCGAAACCAATGAAAACTGGATGGAGGCCAACCGCTATATCAACATGGATGATCTGCGCGAGCACAAGAAGCTCGCTCTACGCCAAGCCGCATGACCAGTTTCATGATCGCCCATTTTGCAGAACTTGACGCACACAACCGTAGGGAAGGGCGGATTTAACCCCCAAAACACCCGCGACAGAGATGCTCAAGTCACGCTCTTCAAAGCCATTCTGATTAGACGTGACGCTGCGTTCGCAAAGGGTATCGAGCGGGTTAGTTATGTATGAAAACTGTGACGCCCCGATCGAGCACGGATTCGCACGCATATTTCTCTAACCCACGCCTCTCGGGCGAATGAACCGCCTCTCTGCTTACTCTGGCCGTGCCGTCTTCTTCTCCCGCGGCAGTTCGCGTCTTTGTTTGCAGACGACCACGATCGATTTGTCCCAGCGATCCACTCGCCGCTGGGATAGATGATTGCTTTGCTGATCTTGAGGAACGATGGCCTGATCCGCATGCAACGCGCCCGTTCGAAGAGTCCCGTCGCTTACCTGGCCGTGACAGCGAGCGATGACTTATTCAGGGGTGAGCAAGTTGAGGGTCAGGCATTGGCGGGACAGATAGCAGAGTTGTGCAACAGATTGTTGCACCCGCGACCACGTCGGTAGAGACCCGAGGAGAAATGTCGGCGGCATCACCGCGGACGCTCGTGGTGACCCGAAGCTCTCAATAGAGCTCAATGACCGCTTTGCGTCTAATATGACAGGTCGAGCGCGCTACCCTCTTGCCTGAAAACCGGAACGGCCGGTTGCCGAATGGCTAGTTATCCAGAACCAATCTGACTTTCTGGGCGAGAGCTTGGAGGGTAGCGGGTTTCTGCAGGAGTTGAACGTTTGGATCGATGATCCCATTGCGAACTATGGCATCACGTGCGTAACCGGACGTAAAGAGCACCCTCAAGTCAGGCCGCAATTCAACGGCAGCATCCGCAAATTCCCGACCGTTCATTCCGGGCATGACAACATCCGTCAGCAGCAAGGAAACGTCTCCTCGATCCTCAAGAATGCGCAGGCCTTCAACCCCATTCTCAGCAGAAATCACCGAATAGTCGAGATCCTCGAGCATTTGCATTGTCAGTTGTCTTACACTCGCCTCGTCCTCGACGACGAGGATCAATTCCTCTGGCTTGCCATTGGCAACGTCTTGGCTGTTCGCCCGCCGTGCTCCATCGGCGGGACCATTGTGCCTTGGCAACCAGATGCTGATGGTAGTCCCCACCCCCAGTTTTGAATCGATTTTGACATAGCCACCGGACTGCTTGACGAAGCCAAACACCTGACTCAGCCCAAGGCCGGTTCCCTTGCCGACACCTTTGGTGGTAAAAAACGGCTCGAAGGCTCTTTCCAGAACCTCCGCGCTCATACCCGAGCCCGTGTCCCTCACCGCAATAAGGACGTAGGGGCCGGGGGAAATGCCATGATCTGCAGCAACCGACTGGTCGACCAGGAGTGCAGAGGTTTCGATTGTCAGGGTTCCGCCCTCCGGCATGGCATCGCGAGCGTTGACCGCCAGATTTACGAGGACATTTTCGAGTTGGCTGGGATCAGCGAGCACTGCACCGTCATCGGATTGCACGACCGTATTGAGTGTTACGTGCTCGCCCAGCGTCCGGCGCAAAAGCTCCGACATATCCTGCACCATCCGGCCGACGTCGAGGGATTCAGGGGAAAGCGGCTGCTGCCGGGAAAAAGCCAGTAGCCTTTGCGTCAGCATGGCAGCTTTGTGGGCACCCTCGGTCGCGGCTGCGATCAGTTGGTGCACGCCGGGCTCGCCGCGGTCGACGCGCCGCTGGATCAAGTTGAGTCCTGAGATGACAACTCCCAGCATGTTGTTGAAGTCGTGCGCGATACCGCCCGTGAGTTGCCCCACCGCCTCCATTTTCTGGCTTTGGCGCAGCTGATCCTCCAAATTCCTGCGGACGTTGATGTCGCGCCCGGCGGCGTAATATTGGTTGTTTCGCGGCATAAATTGCCAACTGTACCAGATGAACCTGCCATCATTGGCACGCATGCGTAAGTCGAGGTCGCGAACCGCAACCCGGCTATCCGATAGTGAGAGCCGTGTCACAGCCGCAACATCTTCAGGATGAACGAAATCCTCGAAAGTCTTACCCTCGACCTCGCTTTCGTCCAAGCCGAGATGCTCGGTCCAGGCCGGATTCACACTTTGGCACTTGAGGCCGAAATCCGTTACGACGAAAAGATCCTGGCTGACGCGCCAGATCATATCGCGCTCACCGGTTGCGTCAGCTACCCGTTGCTCCAACGTCTCATTCAGGGTCTTCAGCTTCAGTTGTGAGGACAGGCGATCTGTTACATCGCGCAAAAAGGCGGTGGTGAATTGCTTGGCGCCACCTGACCAACGGCTAATCGAAGCTTCGAGATGGCGCGTCGACCCGTTGCGCCGCTTCACGGAAACCTCTCGATGAACTATTTGCTGCCCTGAGCGACTGGCGTCGTGCAATTGCGACCACCGGTCGCCTTCCACGAACAGACCGGCGCTCGGCTGACCGGCAAGCGATGCCTTGTCGATTTCAAAGAGCACCTCGGCCGCCGAATTGGCTCCCTGGATTGCCCCAGTGTCATCCAGGGTAAGAATGGCTTCCGCGGCGCTTTCCATGACCGCATCATAACGGGCATTCTGCCGTTGGCGCAGCACGGCTTCCCGCCGCATCGCCCCCGTCACATCCGAAATCTGAATAAGGCATTCATACGCACCTATCGCCCCGATTGGTCGGATGGAAATGCTATGGATCAGCGGCTGGCCCGCTCGCGTCCGCAACGCAAGCAGGGCTGGGTGGAGTGTAGGGGTCAGCAGGCTGGAGGCCCCGGCTTCCAAAGCCTCGTTTAACGCAACGAGGATTGGGCCGAGCGGCCGGCCGGGAAAAAGCTCCTCCATTGATTTTCCGATCGCCTCGGTCGTCCGTATATTGCTGGCTGCGGCGATCCAGGCATTCCAGGCGGTCACTTGCCTTTGAGAACCGAGCACGATTATACCGCAATCGAGTGCATCTAATATCGGCGTCGAATTATCGTGAGAAGTGTTCAACATGGCACTATTTATCGTTCCCACCGATCCGCTCGATAAACTCGCACAAGAGGCCCTTTAAAACCGCTAGGGAAGGCATGTCCATCAGCATGGCAATGTAGCCCGTGATGTCATTGTCCTTGACGGTGAAGTTTATGTAGAGAAACAGTACGACCTCGCCGGGTAGGGGCGGCGGCGCCAGATTGAAGAAGTCGGTTCCAGTGCCTCGAATGACCTCAGGCAAGGAGACGCGAAGACTACGGCGCAACAGGTTGGCGATGGTGGCCAGGCAACTATTGAGAATGATGTTGCCCGTCTCTGCGAGTGCTTCCTGTTCAAGGTCGATGATGTCTTCCAATGAATGGTCCGGACCGGCTACAGCACGCACAAGTTCGAGACTTCGCTCCTCTGGGAAAATAAGCAGCGCGCGACCAGTGATATCACCTTCGAAAACCTGGTGAACGGCAACCAGACGGTCCATCTCGCGTTCGTCCAAGATATCGATGGCTTGCTGCCTGCCGACGAGGTTGATTCTTGGGACGGACAGGAACACCTGTCGTCCAACCATCTCGCGGAGATTCTTGGCGGCTCGGCTGACGGCGATGTTCACCAGTTCAGTGAGGGCATCCTTCTCGAGTTCTTCCAAGACAAGGTCGGCCGGAGTCATCATTGATCGTCCTGACCAATGGGAGTGTCGGGTTTGCCGAGAAACGCAACCAGGTCCGGGCCATTCACTGGCTTGGTCAGGAAGGAAGCGCCCAGCGCCTTTGCACCTTCGACTATCTCGTGCTGCTGATTAGCGGAAATCAGTGCCAATCGCATTGACGGATCCTGGGCACGAAAGTCCGCCGCCAAGGCAAGCCCATCGCGGCCGGGCATATTGTAATCCATCAACACGATATCAGCCGCGAACTCACTCGCCAGTTGAAGCGCCTCATCAGCGTTGCCGGCCTCTTTGCGCACCCATGTCGGATAGTTCTTGGCGAGAATCTTGACCAAGGCCATTCTCGCAAGCTTGCTGTCGTCGACGATCAAAACGTTCATTACGACCTTCATTTCAGCTGGGGTTAGGGATATCGCATAAAATGCAATAATTGTGAACTAGCCGCCATGCACTGCCCGGAAGCCGCGATGAAAATAGCTTTCGAGAAATGGCGAGCCCGACGGCCCAATGACCCTCACGCGGGCCGCCATCAGGACTTGCAGAACGGCAGCATGGATCTTGGTGCACTTCCGCCAGTCAACTAAGATGTTGCCTGACTCAACCAGCATTGCCAGCAGGGTTTCGCTGTCTTCTAAAGTGCAGTCGCCCTCAAGCCGGATCGGTCCACCGCTTGGGTCGGAAATGACGGTCATTTCACCAAAGCCTCCACATCGAGAACAAGCATGACGCGGCCATCACCCAAAATTGTGACGCCTGCAACGCCTTCTACACCCGCGAGCACCCCCTCGATGGGTCTCATCAGTATATCCATTGTCTCCCCGACATCATCGACCTCTATCCCGCACATGTCGTTCCCGACCAGGACGACTACGACTTGGAAATCGTCGGCGGTCGTTTCCGACGGCGTTTCGCCAAGCGTCGCCGCAAGACTAACGAGCGGGATGGTATGGCCGCGATGCCCGAACACGCGCGCGGCGCCAACCATCGAGACATCACCGCGCGAAAGTCGACGGGTTTCGATAACTTTCTCAAGCGGAACGCCAAAAACTTGTTTGACTACTTCCACGGTGACCAGGTGCGTCATCAGGATGGAGTAGGGCAGGGTGAATTTTGCGATCGTCCCGCTTCCGGGCTTCGTCTCAATGCCAACCGATCCGCCGAGCGCCTCGATCGCCGATCGCACCGCGTCCATCCCAACCCCACGACCGGAGACCGTGTTGACAGTTGCGGCTGTCGAGAACCCCGGATTGAACAGCAATTCCAATGCATCGTCATCGGAAAGCGAGGCGAACCCGGTCGTCAGGCCGCGTTCTGCCGCAACCCGTCGAACTCTCGCGAAATCCACACCTCGACCATCGTCTTCCACCTCAACGACAATGCTGTCGCCGACTTTCGCTGCACGCAGGCAGATCGTGGCATGCGGTGGCTTCCCTGTCCTGATGCGCTCGTCCGCCGGTTCGACACCATGGTCGATTGCATTGCGAAGAACATGCATAATCGGCTCTCCAAGAGCCTCGACGATGGTCTTGTCTGCTTCGGTGTTCTCCCCTTCTGTCACGAGAACCACTGACTTACCCGTTTCGGTCGCAAGGTCTCGCACCAAGCGCTGAAACCTTTGGAACACCTGTCGCATGGGCAAGACACGGATGCTCAAGACAGAACGCTGCAACTCATCGACCAACCTCTCCAGTCGGGATTGTTGTTCCTCCAACACGGCCGCCAAATCCGCCGATGGAGTTCCACTCCGGGCTAGCGTTGCGGCATGCGTTAGGGCATTCTTGGCAACCGACAGTTCGCCGGCCAAATTCACTAAGGCATCAATGCGTTCGACGCTCACCCGCAGTGATCGGGCAGCATTTGAGTTCGGGATGGCGAGGCGGGAATCCCGGTTCACGGAGAATTCGAGGACTTGGGCCTCGTCTCCCAAAACCCGGTCGATCAGGAGGATGAGTGCTTGTCGTCCCTCTGGATCGTCCGCGTCCGGCACACTACCATCGTAGCGTTCCAGCGTATCCTTGTGCCGGACGCTCCGAGCCAGGATATTCATCACCACGCGCCGCGCGGCGCCTACTCGGCCGGCCAGACCTGTGGTCGCGACCTGGGAAAGGAGTTGGGACTGCGCTTCGAGCACCAGCCGCGCCATCCGGCTAAGTCCTGCGCGCTGATCGGGGACGGCAGAAGAAAGCTCGCGGATCTCGAGGACGCTCGAAGAGTCCGAGCTTATCGCTTGGGTATAGCGCAACAAAGCGTCCTGCGGAGCAGAGGACAACGCTGTGAAGAGCAGGTTGCACTCGAATGGATCACCTTCCCTCAACGAAGGCCAGACATGAACCTGTTCCACATGAAGAGCTAACAGGCCAGGCAGGCCGGCGACCAACGCAAGGGGATCTTCGCCGCGAAAGAAGCACTGTGGGTCGGGCTGGAACAACAACCCGGTTGAGGCTCGGGCTGCGACATCATGGTTGGCCTTCAAAAGAGATGTCAACCACCCCGCCGCCAACAAGGCGGGCGGGCTCTTTCCCGGAGGTTCTTCCCATAGCGCCGCTTGCAAGCGGCGGACCATCTCATCCGCGGTCGACCCTGCATCCTCCGGGACAGTTCCCTTTACCTCAATGCTATCGAGCCAGCCGGTGACTTGATCCAATGCCCAGAGACAGTTGCCGATATCCGCAGTGCTTAACGTCCTCGTACCGGACCGGCCGGAATCGAGCAGTTCCTCAGCCGCGTGCAGACCCCTCGCCATATCTGGAAAATCGACGATACCGGCCCCGCCCTTGAGGGTGTGAAACGACCGAAAAGCACTGTCCAGCCTAGTGTGATCGCCTGAATCACCTTCGAGCGCCAGAAGATCCAGTGTTGCCTGCTGCACAGACTCGCGGCACTCCACCAGGAACTGCTCAAGAAGTTCAATCATGGGTTGATCCAGCAAGCAAGGCAACGAGCTCCAACAGGTCCTGCCCAGCGACGGGCTTGGCGGCGTAGAAGTTCGCTCCGGCAATTTGGGCAGCCCGCAGGTCATGGAGCCCGGCTTCCGTACTGGTGATGAGCACGGGGGTGGACGCAAACGGTTCGCCTCGTTGCCGAAGCATCCTTAAGAAGCTGAGGCCATCCATGACCGGCATGTTGATGTCCACGATCAGAAGGTCGACGATCTCGAACCCAAGCAGTTGCTCCAAGGCTTCCACCCCGTTCAAAGCCTCGAACACCTCATAGCCCGCTGGCTCCAGCACGCTTCGATAGTACAGGCGCACGAGAGCTGCGTCATCGACCACCAGGACGCGATGGAGCGTAGGTTTGCTCACCGCCCGACCTCTGGTTTCTGATAGACAATACCATCTTCGAACCGACGGATTTCGAACAGCGGAGAGATACGGCTCATCGACTCTGTGTGGCCAAGGCAAATGTAGCCGCCGGGTAAAAGGCTTTCATAGAGGTTGTCTGCAGCAATGCGACGCGAAGCGTCGTCGAAGTAGATGAGGACGTTTCGGCAAAAAATGACATCGAATTGGCCGTGGTGCCTGGTCTCGTTAGATTCTATTAGATTGACACTGGAAAATTGCACCGACTCCCTCAACTCTTCGACAAGCCGCCACCGATCGTCGGCTTCTTGGTGAAAGTAGCGGTCGATGACCTGGCCCGGCAAGCGCATCAGTGCGCGCTTGTCATAAAAGCCGCGCTTGGCCGCGGCAAGCGCTTCGGTATCGATATCTGAGCCGCAAATCTCGATGCTGTAGGCGTCGACCAGCGGCCACTTGTCCAAGAGCCACATCGCAATCGAATAGGGTTCTTCCCCAGTCGCGCAAGGTACCGACCACAAACGCAACTGGTCTTTCCCATAGCCGGCTGCGATTCTTTCACGCAGCAAATCCTTCGTGAGACACCGAAATTGATGATCTTCCCGGTTGAAATAAGTCTCATTGACGGTAAAGGCGTTGATGAACTTCTCGATCTCACCCTCGGCATCAATACGAAGTTTTGCGAAATACCTTTCGAAAGAAGGAGAGGCGGTTGCGTTTGCACGATCAGCGATCCGGCGCTCTATGTAATAGCGCTTGGATACCGAATAGACCATGCCGGTGCGTCGATAGAGGAAGTCTCCCAGTCGACGGATCTCTTCGTCCGTGATCTCGATCACTGAGGGGCGTTCCGCGCCCCGATCCGGAGGGCCGCGGTTTTGGCGGCGAAATCCAAAAAGGGATCCGAGGGAAAACGCGCGGCGCACTGGAGTAACAAGGCAACGTGGTCAGGCGCCGCCACCTCCGCCATGACGTCGATCGCGGCACCGCAAACGTTGCCATTGCAATCATTAGCCAGGAGGGGAACCAGCAAATCAATCACCGTTGAAGGCTGCTGCGCGCGAACGAGTTCGCAGGCGAGGATGCGAACGTCGGGCTCCGGGTCACTGAGCAGTCCAGTCAACCGCGGCAGGAGCTGATCTTGCAATGCGCGCAAGGCGTCTAGTGCCCCGGTGCGCAAGCGGGCATCGTCGGATCGTAGGTATTGCAGAGCAACGTCGACGCTTGCCGCATTGGCTGATCGCATAAGGGCTGTAAACAAAGCCTGCAGCACGCCATCAACCGCTTCACTCTGAATCGCGCTGGAGATCACACCGGCGTTGTCAGAGGTGACAATAAACTCGCGAGCCGCCGCTCGCCTTTCCTCACTGTTCCGACTCGTCAACGAAGAAAATGCATCCGTGGGCGATGCGTCGCGGATCCCGGCTTGGTTGGGAAGCTCTTTGCGGATCAGAGGCAAGGCACAACCTTCATCAATTGCCGGGCTATCTCGGGTAGCGGCAGAATCCAATCTGCACCACCGCCCTTGACCAATTCCCCGGGCATCCCCCAAACCACTGCGGTTTCTTCCGCTTCAGCGATCGTCGTTCCGCCTCGCTCGTGCAGGAGTTTCATAGCACTGGCGCCGTCATTGCCCATTCCGGTCATGAGAATACCGATAAGGTCGCTGGGAGGTATTTGTTCCATGGCACTTCGAACAAGCCGGTCGGCGCTTGGATGCCAGGGATAGTCGACCTGGGACGGGACATTCATGGCAAATACGACGCCTCCTCGGCGCGATAAAATCATGTCCGCCCCACCCCGCGCAATGTAAGCGACACCAGGCACGACTTCCGTAGGGCGGGTAACCTCCACGATCTCGATGGCGCTCAGGCTGTTCAAACGTTTGGCCAGTGCGCCCGTGAAGGATTCTGGCATGTGCTGAGCAATCAAAATTGGCCAGGAGAACGATGCTGGCAGCGCTCCGACAACAGCCTCCAGTGCTGGCGGCCCTCCTGTCGAAACGCCGATGAGCACCAGCCCATTTACCCCAGTTTTTACGATGGGTTTTTTTGACGCTATTGGGGCGGGATAAGGACTTGTCGGCAGCGTCTGCCCTATACGGTGGCGTATACGTTCCTGCAATCGCAGCGTGGGTTTGATGCCGGTGACGGCGGCGGTTCGAATCTTGTCGAGCAGATCGTCTTTCATCTGATCAACGCGTAAGGACAATGTTCCCGAAGGCTTCGCAACGAAATCGAATGCGCCGAGGCGAAGCGCTTGCAGGGTCTCATCGGCGCTCTGTGATGTCACTGACGATACCATGACGACCGGGGTCGGCCTTTCCAGCATGATACGATCAAGGCACATAAAGCCGTTCATCTGCGGCATGTGGACATCGAGCGTGACCACATTGGGGCGGAAGGCGTGCAGGCGCTCCAGTCCTTCGGCGCCATTTCGAGCGGTTTCAACTTGGAATTCGGATGCGTCCGACAGCATTCCGGCAAGCAGCTTTCGAACGAGGGCAGAGTCGTCGATGATCAGAACCTTGATCAAGTCTGCAGCTTGGTTTGAAAAGAGTCCAGAAAGGTGCGCTCGGCACGCGTGAGCAGTTCGGTTGGATCAAGCAGCATGAGGATGCGAACGCCTTCATCCAGGCTGACGATCGACTGGATCAGGCGCGTAGTTTCTCCCGCCAGATCCGGCGCCCGAGCGAGCGCTGATGCATCGACGCCCAGGACTTCCGAGACGCTGTCGACGATGATCCCGGCGCGGTGGGAACCGGATTTGACCACAATCAGACGCGTCCGGCCACGATTCTCAAACGGCGGCATGTCGAAGCGCTTCCGCTGATCGATGACAGGCAGCACCTCGCCGCGCAGATTGATGACCCCTTCAAGAAATTTGGGCGTCTTTGGAACCCGCGTCACACGCTCCGGCACCAGTGCAACTTCCTCGACGACCTCAATGGGCAAGGCGAATTCGCCGGCGCCAAGTTGGAAGGCGAGCAGCTTGATCTCGTCGCGCTTTGAACCTTCTGTCGGTGCGGAGCCGTCTCGGGCCGGAGCTTGCACATGACCCAGACCACGCATGGTTTCCTCGCTGAGCAACAAATCCGGGTGCAAGACCGACAGCAGCCGGCTATCCGCCTCGCTCCGATAGATTGCCTTGACCTTAGCCTCGCCGCCAATTCTGGCTGCCATAATTGGCGGCACGGGTTCCAGCCTCAGAGGATCGATGGCGATGCTCTGCTTGACAGCGTCGACAACGACGCCGACCGCGGTGCCGCGGACATACGCGACGATGACCTTCTCATTTCCCTGAAGCTCGTTAGCGAGGCCAAACAGTGCTCTTAGGGACAAAATTGGCAGCAGTCCGTCGCGGAACGATATCAAACCAGGGACCTGCGCATCCGCGCCCGGCAGAGAAGTCAGGCCTCGGGGGATATTGAAGACCTCCTGCACCTCGGCAAATGGAAATGCGTAATCCTGCCCATCGACTACGAACGTTGCGAGCATTTCTCGACCTACAGCGCCTATCGCGCTCATATCAGGAACCAACGTGCGGCTGCGGCCGGTCACACGATCCCGGGCTTGGGGGGTAAACGCCCCTTCGAGCAGGGTATCAACGTTGAGAATCCTCACCGCCTCGCCATCATTTGAGAAGACACTGTCATCGCCGCTGCTCACCGCGGCGCCCTTGAGTGAATGACGCTGCTCGATGCTGCTTGCCTGTACGTTGACGATCCCTTCGACAGTGTTGACAAGCAGCGCATACGGCGCGGGTGCGTCGATGACCACGGCTCGCGCCGAATCCGACAGAGCTTCAGAAGCAAGTCGCAGCAAGCGGCTCAAGTCCGCAATTGGCACAATTGACCCACGCAAGTTCGCTAATCCGCACAAAGCCGCTGGGGCTTGCGGCACCTTTGCCATTACGGGTACCCTGACGATCTCGGCCACCCGATCGACCGGAACCGCGTAAGTATGCTCGGAGCAGCGAACCGCCAAGAACCGTTTGGATAGCGCCGCTGGCGCGCCTTGCTCAGACATTTTGTGACTTGAGCTCTTCAGCGAGGGAGGCAATCTCCTCAATCGCCGCAGCCAGGTCCTCAGCTCCTCGCGCTTGCTCTTGGGAAGCGGTCGATGCCTCTCGAGACGCTGCACCGGCTTCCTCTGCGGCTGTTGCAATCTGCTTCGCGCCAGCTGAAGCCTGGCTCGCCGCAACGAGTATGTCGGTAGCGCCAGAATTGATCGCTTTGCTCGCCTCGACGAGCTGCGCCAGCTCTTCTTTGGTCTTCTCAAATACCGCTAAAGTGGCGCGACTATTCTGAATCTCGACTTCCGACAGGCCGCAGATCCGCTCGAGATCGCCACGCAGCGAAGATATCTGCTCGATCATTCCGCGAACCGTATCCTTCACTTTATCCAAGGATTGCGATGCTTCGCGCGCCAGCCCGCGAATGTCTTTGGACACCAAGGAGAAGCCGCTGCCATAGTCGCCCGCCCTGGCTGCTTCGACCGCTCCACTGACGGCAAGCATGCTGGTCTGAACCGCGACTAATGTGATCGCATCGACGATCTTCTCGATCTTGCGGCCAGTTACCTCCAAACTAAGCAACGCAGATACGCTCGCTGTCGTGTCCTGGAGGGAACCCGTCAATCCGTTAATAAGGCTTTCGACCGCCGCGTAAGTTTCCCTCAGCGACTGTTCCATCGCTGCAACACGCTCCTCGGCTGCAACTGCATTTTCTTTTGCAAGGGCAGCACTTTGCTCGATCTGGCTCAGTGAGGCCGAACTTTCGTGGGTGGCCGCCGCCTGCTGCTGGGCGCCACGGTTGATCTGCTCGACCGCAGCCAGAATCTGACCGGCGGCCCCCGAGAGCTCCTGAATATTCGCCGACAGCTGTTCGGCTGCCGAGGACGCCTGCTCGGCGGCTTTTCCTGCGTCTCCGCCGCGCAATAGATTAGCCAAGCGTGCCAGCGCGTGCGCTGCCGTTTGGCCTTCAACAAGCGCCTGCGTCTGCTGTTGGATCGCTGCCTGCGATTCCGCAGCTGCAGCCGACTGCTGCTCCGCGGCACTGGCAACTTGCTCGGCACCTTTTTGCGCCTCGGTGGCGGCTTTTTCGGCTTCAACCGAAGCCAGCGAGATGGCGCGGCTGCCGAGCGCGATCTCGCCCGCGGTTTCCCGCATGGCGCGAAGGTTTCGCAGCACGACGTTTGAGGCCTTTGCTTCGGATGCCGCAGCGTGAGCGGCAGCAGCGACTCCGGCTGCAACCGCGCTGACATCTTTTTGGATGCTGGTGGATAGCGCCTGAACTTCACGTGCGCTGGTGTCGGATATCTGCGCCAGCGACCTTACTTCTTCAGCGACTACGGCAAATCCGCGGCCATGATCGCCGGCGCGAGCGGCTTCGATGGCGGCGTTTAGGGCAAACAGATTCGTCTGGTCCGAGATGCGGCTGACCGTGCGGCCTATAGCTCCGACTTCTTCAGCGCGTTCTTCGATAACGGCAATCAATTGTGCCGAGCTTTCCTGGCGAGCGGCATTTCGTTCAATCGCACTGACCGCATTCATCACCTGATTCGTCACATCGGCAAGCAAGCCCTGCACCGATTCCGATCGCCTTTGCGAATCCTCGGCTAAGCGTCGTCCCACGGCCAGCGTTTGCGTGGAGTCGCTGATTGTGCGCAGTTGTTCTTCAGCCGCGCCTGATGCTTCCTCCGCACCCGCGGCGATCTGTTCCATCGATCGCCGTAATTCTTCACCGGCGGCCGATGCCTCGGTGATGCCGCTGGCCAGCTCCTCAGTGGCGGCGGCAAACCGTTCGGCTATTTGTCCGTGAGGTAGGTCTGATTTGATGCTTTGGCGTGATCTGGCCGGCAAATCTGCTTTTTCGGGATGCAAACCCTTGTCTGGTCCAGTGCGTTTCGCGATCCTTGACGTCTTAACGAGCGACATATTGGATGAAATCCTATTTCGCGGTAGCGGCGTTTGCCTGATTTCTATCTTATCGCCGGTAAGCGCGCCACCGCAGATAGCCTGGCCACGTGCAATCCTGCTGGATTGCGGTCGGCCACTATCGCAAGGCAGGTGCCACTGGCCGCATATAAGCGGTCCGCTGTTCGATGAACGATGCCATTGCGGTAGGTTCGCTTTCTTCCAAAATGAGAGATCATCGAGGGCCCACCGCGCAACTGAGATAAAAACCGCGACCAGTTTGTTTTGGCCGCAGATGCGGCAACTCGGGAATTTAATCGAAACGGAACCCATACCCATACCCGGACGCCACCCATTTTGGAACCGAAGGCGCCCGGCCTTGCAACCCTGGAAGCCGCTGAATATGAGGTTCAAGGGCGCCGCTTCTAGGCGAAATGTGGGTGGGTGGCCGTCACGGTCTCGCCGGCCATTTCCTCGACATGGGGCATTTCGCGCGCTCCTAGATGTTTGATCCCAGGCTTTGATGGCGCATACTTTTCGTCCGAATCAAAGGATGCGCTATGGGCCAGGTTCTTCATGGGAGCGCCACGACGACAGAGGCGATCCGTCGAGCGATACAGCAT